>JAJZHU010000309.1 GCA_021798375.1 Pseudomonadota bacterium
AGCGCGGCAAGCGCCTTTTGCGGCCATTCACCCACCAAACCGACGCCGGGAAAGCGTTCCGGCGTGGCAAAGGCGCCGCGCGGGTCGATCACGGTAACGGCAAATCCCGCCATCTCGGCCATCGGCGCCAGGGCCTGGGAAATATGCACCGCGCCAATCAGCAACAGCGTCCACGGCGGGCCATAGACGCGAACAAACAAGCCCTCCAAGCTGGCGCTGACATCCTCGTGCAGCATCCGACGAACCTGTGCCGCGGTGGCCTCGCTTAGATCCAGCGTGCCCGTGATATGTTCCGCGGTGACCAGCGCCTGCGCGCCCGAAGCGGGGTCGGTCACCACCGCCACCGGGTGATGCCGGGCGCGAAGATCCTGCAACTCGCGGAACAGATCGAGCTTCATCCGATGCGCTCGACAAAGATGCTGATGGCGCCGCCGCAAGCCAAGCCGACCTCCCACGCCCGCTCGTCGGTGACTTTGAAATCAAGACTGCGCGGCCGCCCGTCGGCGATCACGGCCAGCGCCTCGGTGATGACAGCGCCTTCGACACAGCCACCCGACACCGAACCCACGAACGAACCGCCCGCCTCGACCACCAGATGGCTGCCGACCGGCACGGGCGCCGATCCCCAGATATTGGCGACCGTCGCCAAAGCCACCCCCCGCCCTTCGCCCAGCCAAACCGCCGCCTGACCGAGGATGGCGTCGTCGGTACCAATCGAAGGAGCCGAGGGCGGGGGCAGTGTCATCAGCCGATCAAACCGCCTGTTCCCACAGTTGTTCCACCAAACGCCGGGCCGTCGCCAACAACACGCGCCGCCGGTATTTCATGCTGGTGGTGACGGTGTTTTGCAATTTGGCGGTCTTGTTCAGGCGATCGGTCAAATGCTTGGCGGCGGCGTCGCTCCAGGGATGACCGACGAGGCTGTCGAGCAGAGAAACAACCACGGGCGCTGAATTGGTGCCGGTGATGGCAACCCGCAACACGGCGATCTTGTCGCCGTCCCGCTTGAGTGCGGCGGCCACACCCACGAGCGGGAAATCAACCGAATCGCGAATGCGCAGCTTGGCGTAGTGAGCCACCAGACGATCCGCTTTCGGCACTTCGATCACCGTCAGTATCTCGCCGGGCGCCAACGCCAGATGCGCAGCGCCGTCATCCGCAAAAAGTTCGGCCAGCGGAATCATGCGCGTGCCGGCGGGACCGGCGATTTCCACCTTGGCATCCAGCACCATCAAGGTCGGGGCCATATCGCCGCGATAGGTGGCGAAACAGCGCGACGTGCGGGGCGCCACATGGCAGCGGTCACCCTCGTATTTCAGGCAAAAATCATTGCCTTCGCGCCACCATTCGCTTTGGTTGTAGAACATGCAGCGGGTATCCTGGCACAGGTTGCCGCCGATCGTGCCACCGGCCCGATGCGTCGGGCCACCGGCCGAAAGGGCCGCCTCGCCGATCGCCGGCAGGACCGCGTGCAGCCCCTTGTGTTCGACCAGATCGGCCAGCGACACCACAGCGCCGATGCGCCAGCTATTCGCCGTTTCCTCGATGGTGGAAAGCGCCGCGATACCGGCAAGATCGATCAGTGCTTCGGGATTGCCCAGGCCACGGCGCAGATTTGGCAGCAGATCGCTGGCGCCGGCAACCGGAACCGCCGTGGGCGAGGCCACCAGCGCCGCAACCGCGTCGGCGACGGTGGTGGGACGAATATAGCGGAAGTCGGGTAACATGCTCATGACTTGATCTCCCGCGAGTCAATAAGATCGGCGATGCGGTCCGGGGTTAGCGGCAGCGTATCGGTGCGCACGCCCACGGCCTCGTAAACCGCGTCCATGACGGCCGGCATGAAGCCGGACAACATGCCTTCGCTGGCCTCCTTCGCGCCGAAGGGGCCGTTGGGGTCCATGCTCTCGACGATGAACACTTCCATGTCGGGACTTTCCACCATGGTTGGCACACGATAATCCAGCATGTTGCCATGGATCATGCGGCCTTCGTTGAAGATCGTCTCCTCGGAGATCGCCTGACCCATGCCCATCCACACGCCGCCCTGGATCTGACCTTCGACCGCCAGCGGATTCAGCGCACGGCCCACATCGACACCCACCCAGACCTTGTGCACGGTCACTTTGCCGGTGATCTCGTCAACCGAGGCTTCGACCACCTGCGCCGCGTAGCAGAAACCCATGGTGGCGCCGATGGCGCTGCCGCGGATCGCCTTGTCGCCCTGGAATTCCTTCGGCGGCGTGAAGGTTCCCTTGACGGTGATGGTGCCGGAATTGACCATCGCCGCCTTCACCACTTCCTGGAACGGAAGGCCAGGATGCTGGCCACCGGCAACGCGGAAAACCTCGTCCACGCATTCGATATTTTCCGGCTGGGCATCGAGCTTTTTCGCCGCCGCCACGAATAATATGCGTTGCAGTTCCTTCGCCGCGTCGATGGCGGCATTGCCGACCATGAAGGTGACGCGCGACGAATAACTGCCGTTGTCCTTCGGCGTCAGCGCGCTATCGGCGGAAATCACACGGATGCGGTTCAGATCCACGCTCAACACTTCCCGCACCATCTGAGCGGCCATGGTGTTGGAACCCTGGCCGATGTCGGCGGCGCCGGTCAGCAAAGTGATGCCGCCGTCGAAATCGAGTTTCAGATTCACCGTGGCGTGCGGTTCGCCGGTCCAATGCTTGGGGGTCGATGTGCCCGAGACAAAATGCGAGCACGCCAGCCCCAGGCCGCGGCCCTTGGGCATCTTGCCACGCCGTTCGGCCCAGCCGGATGCCTTCATCACCTTGTCGAGACACTCGGGCAAGCCATAGCTCATGACCTTTTGCGCATACATGGTGGTGTATGGCACGGAAGGAATAAGATTGGCCCGCCGCACGGCGAAGGCATCGAGACCGAGTTCCTCGGCCATCTCGTTCATCAACGCCTCGAAGGCGACGCGGGCATCGACGGTGCCGTGGCCGCGCATCGCCCCGCAGGGCGGGGTGTTGGTGTAAACGCGCCAGCCGTCGAATTTGATGGCCGGGATATCATAGATGCCGTGCAACAGCGCGCCGGCATAAAGGATGGTGATGATGCCATAACCGGCATAGGCGCCGCCGCGCTGGATGCATTCCTCGGCGACGGCGGTAATCTTGCCGTCCTTGGTCATGCCCAGCTTCATCTTGATTTCCGCCGCCGGTCTGCCCCGGTGCGAGATGAAGGTTTCCTCGCGGGTTTGCATCAGGCGCACCGACTCGCCGGCCTTGCGCGCCAAC
>JAJZHU010000031.1 GCA_021798375.1 Pseudomonadota bacterium
TGCGCGGCGAAACGGTGGCCGAGCTGGCCGGCCTGGTTCGCGCCATGCGCGCCCGCATGATCGCGGTCAAGGCCCCTCCCGGCGCGATCGACGTGTGCGGTACCGGCGGCGATGGCCACGGCACGCTTAATATCTCCACCGCCACCAGTTTCGTGCTGGCGGGTGCGGGCGTTACGGTGGCCAAACACGGCAATCGCGCCTTGTCGTCGCGCTCCGGCGCCGCCGATGTGCTTACGGCGCTGGGGGTGAATGTGGATGCGCCGCTCGATCAATTGCCGATTCTGCTCGAACAGGCCCATTGCGCCTTTCTGTTCGCCCCTCGCCACCACGCTGCGTTGCGCTTTGCCGCCGAGGCCAGACGCGAATTGGGCGTGCGCACGATTTTCAATCTGGCCGGGCCACTCGCCAATCCGGCGGGCGTGACACGGCAGCTCACCGGGGTGTATGATCCCGTCTGGGGCTGGCCCATGGCCGAGGCCTTGCGGGATCTGGGATGCGAAAAAGCCTGGATCGTGCATGGCCACGGACTCGATGAATTAACGCTTGCCGGCGATAATCAGGTGGTCGAACTCGACAAAGGCCAATTGCGCATGTTCACCCTTTCTCCGCACGACGCCGGTCTGCCCGCCGCCCCGCTCGACGCCGTCAAGGGCGGCGACGCCGCCTTCAACGCCCAGGCTTTGCGCGCCTTGCTGGCCGGCCAAACCGGTGCCTACCGCGATACGGTGCTGTTCAACAGCGCCGCCGGTCTGATTGTTGCCGGTCACAGTGAAAATTTACTTGCTGCGGTGCAAAAAGCCGCCCATTCCATCGACAGCGGTGCGGCCCAGGCCGTGCTGGATCACCTCATCAGCGCGACAAACCCGCCACCAACCTCAAACTGAAGCGGAAACCTGGGTATGGACCCTGAAATTCCCAACATCCTCACCCGCATCTGTGACGACACACGCGCCGAAGTCGCGCGTCGCAAAGCCTATGTCAGCATCGATCAACTCAAACTGTCCGAAGAATTCCGCTCCCCCACGCGCGGCTTCGGCCAGGCGCTGAAAGACGAAGCCGCCCGCGCCGGCTTCGCCCTGATCGCCGAGATCAAGCGCGCGTCGCCCTCCGGCGGATTGATCCGCACCGAATTCGATCCCGGTGCTTTGGCCCGCGCCTATCAGGCGGGTGGTGCGGCGTGTCTTTCGGTGCTCACCGACAATCCCTATTTCATGGGCGACCCGCAACATCTGCGCACCGCCCGCGCGGCCGTCTCGCTGCCGGTGCTGCGCAAGGATTTCATCCTGGACCCTTGGCAAGTCTATGAAAGCCGCTCGATGGGGGCCGATTGCATCTTGCTGGTGATGGCGGCACTCACCGACGACGAAGCGTTGGAACTGGAAAACACCGCCCGATTGCTCGATCTGGATGTGTTGGTCGAGGTCCACGACCGCGAGGAATTGGATCGCGCCCTGGGTTTGCAAACCCGCCTGATCGGCGTCAATAACCGCAATCTGAAAACCATGAAAACCAGCCTGCAAACCACCGTCGAACTGGCGCCGCACGTGCCGCCCGATCATTTGCTGGTGTCCGAAAGCGGCATCATGACGCATGAAGACGTGCGGATGCTGGCCGATATCGGCGTGCAGGCCTATCTGGTGGGCGAAAGCCTGTTGCGGGAAAAAGACGTAACCGACGCCACCCGCCGCCTGACCGGCCAGATCGCCGCGATTTGAAATGAACGGTCTCACCCATTTCAACGCGCAAGGCGAGGCGCACATGGTCGATGTCGGCGCAAAGCCCGTCACCGATCGCGCCGCCACCGCCCGCGTGTTGGTGCGAATGTTGCCCGCCACGCGCGATCTGATCGCCGCCGGGACCGCGAAAAAGGGCGACGTGCTGGGCACCGCCCGCCTCGCCGGCATCATGGCGGCCAAACGCACCGCCGATCTGATCCCGCTGTGCCACCCGCTGCCGCTGTCTTCGGTCAGTGTGGAATTGGAATTGGTGGAAACGGGTGTGGCGATTGCCGCGCATGTTAAAACCAGCGGACGCACCGGGGTTGAAATGGAAGCCCTCACCGCCGCCTCGGTGACGGCGCTCACCATTTACGACATGGTCAAGGCGGTCGATCGCGGCATGGTGATCGACGAGCTGCGGCTGGTGGCCAAATCCGGTGGCGCTTCGGGCGAATTCAGGCAGGATTGATGATCGACCTTCCCGCGGCGCGCGCGCGCATCCTCACCGCTGTCACCACCACCCAGGCCGAAATCGTCGGGCTGGCGAGCGCCGCGGGCCGCGTGCTGGCCAAGCCCGTCATCGCCCGGGTCAACCAACCGCCCGCCGATCTCAGCGCGATGGATGGCTATGCGTTGCGGCTTGCCGATGGCGCGACCGGCGGCAAATTGCGCGTGGCGGGCAGCGCCCCCGCGGGACATCCCTTCACCGGCGACGTGCCGCCCGGTGCGTGCGTGCGGCTTTTCACCGGCAGCGTGATTCCGGCCGGATTGGATGCCATCCTGATCCAGGAAAACACCAACACCCCCGAACCAGGCTGGATCGAAATCACCCACCCGGTGGCGCCGGGCCGCCATATCCGCGCCAAAGGGCAGGATTTCGCCACCGGCGACGTGGTTGTCGCCGCCGGCACCAAACTGACGCCGCGCCATATCGGCCTGTGCGCCTCGGCCGGTCACGCCTGGCTGGCCGTGCATCGCCGCCCGCGCGTGGCGGTGCTTGCCACCGGCGACGAAATCGCCTTGCCGGGCGAACCGCTGCCCGATGGCGGCATCCATGGCGGCAACGGCCCGGCCCTGTGCGCCCTGGCCGAAAATGCCGGGGCCGAAGCCACCCTGCTGCCCGCCAGCCAAGACGACGCGGGGCAAATCACCCATCTGGTCGCGGGTCTGCACGGCTATGATCTGATCCTGACCATCGGCGGCGCCAGCGTGGGCGCGCATGATCTGGTGCAGCAATCCCTGATCGATGCCGGGATGAAGCTCGATTTCTGGAAAATCGCCATGCGCCCCGGCAAGCCCCTGCTGTACGGCAAATTGGGGTCGCAAACCGTGATCGGCGTGCCGGGCAACCCGGTGGCGGCGCTGCTGTGCGGGGCGTTGTTCATGCGCCCGCTGATCGAAGCGATGATGGGCACGCCCCCCACCGCGTTGCCAACCGAACCCGCCCGCCTGGGAGCGTTGCTCAAGGCCAACGATCAACGGCTCGATTTCCTGCGCGCCACCCTCTCGCGTGACGGCCAGGGGCTGATCGCCACCCCGCTGCCCCGCCAGGACAGCGCCGCGCAAAGCGATTTCGCCGCCGCCGACGCACTTTTGTTGCGCGAACCGCACGCCCCGCCCGCCGCGCCCGGCGAATGGGTCCAGGTGATCAGGATGCGCGAACTGGGGCTATAGAAAGCCCCGGCTACGCGCGCCCCAACAACAACCGCCGCAGCGAATGCCAGCTATCGGCATCGGTGGCGCATAAATATCCGCCCTCCAAAATGCTGGGCCGATATTCCCGTCCGTCGAGCATGGCGGCATAACCCCCCGCCTCGCGCAGCAGCAAATAACCCGCGGCGTGATCCCACGGCATCAAGCGATAATACAGCATGAAATGGCAATTTCCGCTGGCCATCAGGCGATATTGCTGTGCTGCGCAGCGAAAATCGAAATTTCCGCCAAAACCGGTCGCCGCCGCCAAAATGCTCGGGCGCTGTTCGAGCGGAAAATACCGCCAGGAAAGCGTGCCGATCATCGCCTCGAAGGGCGCCAGCGCCGCCACTTGCAGCCGCGTGCGGCGACCCAGCGCATCGACCCGCCAGGCTCCCTCGCCCTTGACCGCGATGGCGCTGTCGTCGGCCAACGGATCATAGATGATCCCGGCCACCACTTCGCCTTGCGCCAGCACCGCCAGAATCACGCCAAACAACCCCATGCCGGCGGCAAAATTGGAAGTGCCGTCGATTGGATCGACCACAAACGCCAAATCCGCGCTATCAAGCCCATCGAGCACATGCGGATCGGCCGCCGCGGCTTCCTCGCCCACGATCAGGGCGCGGGGATAACGAGCCCGCAGTTCGGAGGCGATCATCACCTCGGCCGCCACGTCGGCATCGGTCACCAAATCGAGCGGCGAGCTTTTGATGCGCACCGCGCCCGCCGCCAAATGCCGGAAACGCGGCAGAATTTCCGCCTTGGCCACGCGCCGCAGCAGATCATTGATAAATTCAATGTCGAACTGAACCGCCATCAGCGGCGCTCGAAGCGCGCCCGATCCTCGGAACGCAATTTGACCTCGATCCGGGTGGAATCAGCGGCGTCGTCGCGACCCAGCACTTCGCCATGCTGATACAGCCAGGCGATCGCCGCCCCGTCGGAGGGATCGAGTTGATAGATCACCCGCTCCAGTCCCGCGCCAATCGCCTGATCGATGACCTGTTTCAGCGAATCGAGCCCGAGCCCGGTCAGCGCCGACACCAACACGGCACTGTCGCGCACCAAGGTAGGATCGGCCTCACCCAACAAATCGGCCTTGTTCAACACCTCGATGGTGCGATTTGGCCAATTTTCATCCAATGCGCCGTCTTTGACCATGCCGTCCAGCACGCCCAATACATCCAGCCGCTGCGAAACGCTGTCGGGGTGAGCAATGTCGCGCACATGCAAAATCACGTCCGCTTCCGCGACTTCTTCCAAGGTGGCGCGAAACGCCGCCACCAGTTCGGTCGGCAATTCGGAAATGAACCCCACGGTATCGGAAAGGATCGCCTTGCGCCCCGAAGGCAACACCAGCCCGCGCATGGTGGGATCGAGCGTGGCGAATAATTGATCCTCGGCCACCACCTCGGAACCCGTCAATGCATTGAAAAGGGTTGATTTTCCTGCGTTGGTGTAACCCACCAGCGCCACCACCGGAAACGGCACGCGCTTGCGCGCGTCACGGTGCAGGCCGCGGGTGCGGCGTACCTGTTCCAGATCGCGCTTCAACCGCACGATGCGATCGGAAATCAACCGCCGATCGGCTTCGATCTGGGTTTCGCCAGGACCGCCCAAAAAGCCGAAACCGCCGCGTTGGCGTTCCAAATGGGTCCAGGAACGCACCAGGCGGCTGCGCTGATATTCCAGATGCGCCAGTTCGACTTGCAAAATACCTTCGCGCGTTCGCGCACGAGCGCCGAAAATATCCAAAATAAGGCCGGTGCGATCAATCACCTTGGCGCCCCAGGCGCGTTCAAGATTGCGCTGCTGCACCGGCGTCAGGCCGGAATCAACCACCACCAGATCGACCTCGGCTTCGTCCATGGCCTCTTTTTGCGCCGCGACCTGCCCTTCGCCCAACAGCGTCGCCGGACGTGCGCGCAAGGGCAAAATGGCCTGATGCACCACCACCAGTCCGATGGACGCGGCCAAACCTACGGCTTCGGCCAACCGGGCTTCGGCGGCACGCCCATTATGATCGCGGTCGGTGCGATCCCATGGCAATATGACCGCCGCCCTGGTAGGGGCTTTGGCCGTTTCATTCGGGGTCGGCAGGATCCGTCTCCCGTCCGATCGCCACCGTGCCATCGGGCCGGGTCGCATCAAACAGCATTATGGGGGCGCCGGGCATCACGGTGCTGATCGCGTGTTTATAGACCAGTTGGGTATGACCATCGCGGCGAAGCAGAACCGAAAAATTATCAAACCAAGTAATAATGCCTTGCAGCTTTACCCCGTTGACCAGAAAAACGGTCACGGGTGTTTTTGATTTTCGCACATGGTTCAGAAACACATCCTGAACATTTTGCGACTTCTCATTGGCCACGGCCTGATTCCCTTTTGTTTTTTGGCTCGCACAATCGAAAAAGGGTTCCAGGCGTGGCGCGACCGGAACCCCATCCCGATAATTCTAACAGCTACTCAGATACTAGCAAGACCATCCCGCATTGCAACAAAGGATTTGGGTCGCAAAGAATCGATGAGCAGACCCGCACTCAACGAGGATCAGGCATCAATAAATCAGGCATCAACGGGAGGATCAGCCGCAATGGGAATCTCACGCAACTCAAAGCTGGGCTGATCGCCCATGCCGGGGGCCAGGGCGGGAGGCTGATTTTTCCGCTCGACAACGGCTTCTTCGATCACGTCGCCCTCGCCGGCCTCGGCTTGCGAACCGTCGGACCCATTATCCTGCGCAGCTTGCTCGCCGCGGCGTTGATATTGCCCGCCGCCGGTACGGTCTCCGCGATCGCCGGCGCCACCTGCTTGAGGGTTTTGCTGCGCTGCCTGGTTCATCACGTTCAGAATACGGAAATAATGTTCGGCGTGCTGATAAAAGCCTTCCGCCGTCACACGATCGCCCGAACTGGTCGCATCGCGGCCAAGTTGTTGATATTTTTCAAAAAGCTGCTGCGCGGTGCCACGCACCCGCACGTCGGGACCGCTGCTATCGAACACGTGATTGCGGTTGAGCGGAATATTGCCGTTGAGATGCCGGGGGCTGCCGCCGCTACTACCGCCGCCACCACTGCTGCTATTGCCACCACTGCGGTGGTTACGCCCACGCATGCGTTTCATATTCATTCGTCTATCGCACTCATTCGTTAATAAAAATCCCGACCTCCGGATGCGCCACGCCACCAAACAACCACGGACATGGGTCAGCCGGAACGTTCGCGGCAAAGACCAGAAGGGAGAGCTTCCCCAACCGCCTGCCAATCATCGAACTATCGCTGCCGCGCGTTCCCAATTGAAATACAATATCAATTGAGCAACCGGATCGATCGGAGAATCCACACCAACCGGCTACGTGCGAGCGACAACCTAGCCTGTGTCATCACCGCTGCCAAACGATATTTTAAGCCACCGCACAATAATTCAGCGCCGGATCGCCTGCCACCGCATCAAACGCAGCCGGCCCATCCCCAGCAGCTTCATCCGCAACATCCAGATTTCCGCCTCGCCGACCATCTGCCCCGCCTGCTTTACGCTGGGGCGCTGGGTGGCAATCGCGCCCAACATCGACTGCCACCCGCTGATCGCCTGAGACACATGATTGGCGCTCATGTCCTCGGCAATCCGCACATCGAAACCCAATCGCTTCAACTCGGCGACGACGACAGAGGTTTTGGGCGGCGGCGTATCACGGCCTTCCAGCCGCATCCAACGTCGCTCGATGCCGTCCTGCATCGCGCCATCGGCGACCAATTCCACCATCACCAATTGTCCTCCCGGCCGCGTCGCCGCCGCCACCCCGGACAACAACGGCGCCACCGACGCATCGTCGATCAGCGCCTGCCAGCATAGGGTATGGCTGGCCGATTTGGCGCGGAATTGCGGCGCCGGTTCCAGCAAATGGGTGGGGGCACGCTTCTTCAGCCCCGCCAGTTCGGCCCGGTGCGACGCCAACGCTTGCAGATCGGGGTCGCGTTCATAGCTTTCCACCCAACATTGCCGCGCCGTGGTGATCGACCGCGCCGCGCCAAACGGCCCGGCCCCCAACAGCAGCAAGGTATCCGCCCCCGACAACCCCATTGGGTTGATCATGTGCAGCAGTTCATCGATGCCGCCGGGGTGCACGAACCCCTCGCCCCATAATTGTTCAACCACCTCGACGCGCGCCTTGTTCCACAAGGCCAGTTCCGCCTGAGGTTGCACGGCCTCCGCACCCCTGGCGACAGGCCCGGCGAGGGCACCAGGCGCCCGTCCCGCGTGGCTTTGCGCGGACAACGAGACCGCCCCGCCAAACCATCGTTTCACCTGACTAAGATCCACAGCCTCCCCCATCGCAAAGCGCCGACCGATACGAACCAACGCCTGGCATTATCGAACGCAAAGATTGACGAATTGCTTGCAAACGGGCAGGGCTGCAGCAATCGCAAGGAAATTTTCATGCCACAAATCAACCCCAGCCGATCGCTCGACAGCGCATGGTATGGATTTCTGATCGTGTGTTTCGCCGTGGTCGGGCTCGCCGGCCTGTTTGGCACCTATGCCACCCAGATACCCTATCAACGTGGCGAAGCCGCGCAACAATCGCTCGACCTGCTCGCCACGGCGCAAAATCCCGCCGATTGGGACGCGCTGCGCGCAAAACTCGCAACGGACCAGCCAGACGAAAATGCCGCCATCCTGAACCAAACCAATCTCGACCGCGCCCAACGCATCGCCCAGGCCCGCGCCGCCACCCGTGCCCGCACCCTGCTCGAAGCCGCCGACATCGCCCTGCGGGTGCGCGTGGTGCTCGGGGTGATCACCCTCGGCGCGACATTGTTCGGATGCCTATTGCTTGGCACCGCCGCCAACCAGAGGAAACAAAGGTGAACTTTTGAAACGGTGAACTTTTGAAAAGCTGGGCCGAACAAATGCAGTTCTGCCATGCCGCGGACTTCCCTTGGCACCGGTGGCACCGGCAATTTATCATTGTTAGAATTGCGGGGGTATGAGGTCAAAGCATGTGGATTGTCAGAATAGCCTTACTGCGACCCTATACTTTCATCGTCATGGCGATTCTGATTTTCCTGCTGGGCCCGCTGGCCATCGTACGCACGCCGACCGATATCTTCCCCAACATCGATATTCCCGTCATCAGCGTCATGTGGAACTACACCGGCCTGTCGCCCGACGACATGGCCAACCGCATCGTCGCCCCCTATGAGCGCGCGCTGACCACCACCGTCAGCAACATCGAGCACATCGAATCGCAATCGCTGACCGGCATCGGCATGGTTAAAATCTATTTCCAGCCGGGGGTACGGATCGGGGTGGCGTTGGGCGAAGTCACGGCGATTTCGCAAACCGTGGAGAGAAATTTTCCACTGGGCACCACCCCGCCGCTGATCCTGAGCTATAACGCCTCCACCGTGCCGGTGCTGCAACTCGGACTTTCCAGCACATCCTTGTCCGAGCAGCAGATGTTCGATCTCAGCGTCAATTTCATCCGCACGCAACTGGCCACGGTGCAAGGCGCCGCCATAACCTATCCATACGGCGGCAAGCTGCGTCAGATCCAGGTCGATCTCAACCAACCGGCGATGCAGGCCCATGCCGTCTCGCCGCAAGACGTGAGCAATGCGATCGGGGCGCAGAACCTGATCCTGCCGGCCGGCACGGAAAAAATCGGCCACGATGAATATAACATCAAGCTGAACGGCAGCCCCACCCTGGTGGCACAGATCAACGATCTGCCGATCAAACTGGTGCGTGGCGCCACCGTCACCGTGGGCGACGTCGCCCATGTGCGCGATGGCTCCCCGCCGCAAACCAACATCGTGCGCATCAACGGGCTGCGCGCCGTGTTGATGACGATCCAAAAAAGCGGCAACGCCTCGACCCTGGACATCGTCGATCGGATCCAACAGCGCCTGCCGCTGCTTCGCCTCCAGGTACCTTCCAGCTTGAATATCGCCCCCCTGGGCGATCAATCCTTGTTCGTGCGCGCGGCGATCAGAGGCGTGGTGCAAGAAGCGGCGATCGCCGCCATCCTCACCGGATTGATGATTTTGATATTTCTGGGCAGTTGGCGCAGCACCTTGATCATCACCATCTCGATCCCGCTGTCGATCCTGGTGTCGCTGATTACATTGTCGGCACTGGGCCAGACCATCAATCTGATGACGCTCGGCGGCCTGGCGCTGGCCGTGGGCATTCTGGTTGACGACGCAACGGTGGCGATCGAGAACATCAACTGGCATCTTGAACACGGCAAAGAAGTCGAGGCCGCCATTCTCGATGGCGCCCAGCAGATCGCCATGCCGGCGCTGGTTTCCACCTTGTGCATCTGCATCGTGTTCGTGCCGATGTTCCTGCTCAGCGGCGTGGCGAAGTATCTGTTCGTGCCGATGGCCGAAGCGGTGGTGTTCGCCATGCTCGCCTCTTATGTGTTGTCGCGGACATTGGTGCCCACCTTGGCCAAATACTGGCTGAAAAAACACATCCCGGGCCACGAACATCCCGCCAATCCGGGCCGCTGGATACGGATGCAACTTCTCTTCGAACGCAAATTCGAGGCGATCCGCGATGTCTATCACGACCTGCTGCAAGCCGTGCTCGCCCGGCGCGCCCTGGTGGGCAGCGGCGTTATCGCGTTCGTGGCTCTGTCATTGCTGCTGGTGCCGTCGCTGGGGACCGATTTTTTCCCACAAGTCGATGGCGGACAATTGAAATTGCACCTGCGCGCCCGCACGGGAACCCGCATCGAAGAAACCGCCAGCCTGTGCGACCACGTGGAAGCCACCATCCGCCAAACCCTGCCCGCCGGCGATATTCACACCATGGCCGACAACATCGGCCTGCCCAACAGCATCATCAATCTGTCCTACAGCAACTCGGCTCCGATTGGTCCCGGCGATGCCGACATCACCATTTCGCTCAACCCGGACCATCAGGCCATCGCCAAGGATATGCGCGATCTGCGCCGCGATCTGGCGACTGCCTATCCGGATGTCACCTTTTCGTTCCTCCCCGCCGATATCGTGAGCCAGGTGCTGAATTTCGGTCTGCCGGCACCGATCGACGTTCAGATCGTGGGCCCCCGTCAGGCCGCCAATTTCGACTTCGCCAACAAGTTGCTTACCCAGATCAAACATGTGCCGGGCATCGCCGACGTGCGCATTCAACAGGCGCTGACCTATCCGCAGTTCATGCTGACAGTCGATCGCACCCGCGCCCAGGCACTGGGGCTTACGCAGCGCGATGTGGCCAATAACATGCTGGTCTCGTTAAGCGGCACCAGCCAGGTCGCCCCCACCTTCTGGCAAGATCCCAAGACCGGCGTGCAATATCCGATCGTGGTGCAAACGCCGCAATACAGCCTGCAAAACCTGGATCAATTGCGCAATATCCCGGTCAATCCGCTGAATGGCGGCCCGTCGCAAGTTCTCGGCGCCGTCGCCGACATCTCGCGCGGGATCGGCGCCAGCGTCGTTTCGCATTACAATGTGCAGCCGCTGATCGATATTTACGCCAATGTCGCCGGACGCGATCTGGGCGGCGTCGCCGCCGACGTGGGCAAGATCCTGGCCGACAACCATGGGCAATTGCCCAAAGGCAGCGTGATCATGGTGCGCGGCCAGGAACAAACCATGCGGGCGTCGTTCACCGGGCTTTACGAGGGGCTGGTGTTCGCCATCCTGCTGGTTTATTTGCTGATCGTGGTGAATTTCCAATCCTGGCTCGATCCTTTCATCATCATCACCGCCCTGCCCGCCTCGCTGGCCGGCATCGTATGGATGCTGTTCATCACCGGCACCACGCTCTCTGTCCCCGCCCTTACCGGCGCCATCATGAGCGTGGGCGTGGCGACCGCCAACTCGATCCTGGTGGTCAGCTTTGCGCGGGAACGTATGGATGCCGGCGACGATGCCAACACGGCGGCGCTGGCGGCCGGCTTCACCCGCTTCCGCCCGGTGCTGATGACCGCGCTGGCGATGATCATCGGCATGTTGCCGATGTCGCTGGGGCTTGGCGACGGCGGCGAACAAAACGCGCCGCTGGGCCGCGCCGTCATCGGCGGCTTGATCTTCGCCACGGCGGCCACCTTGTTCTTCGTGCCGCTGGTGTTCTCGTTCCTGCATGAACGGCGCGCCAACAAACTTAACGCGCAGCATTCTTGAGTATTGGAGACCAACTTGGCTGCTTTGACCCCGCAGGCGAATTCATCCGATCAGGCGAAAACGCTTCATACCGCCCGGCGCGTGGTGATCTTGCTGCTGCTGCTCGCGGCGCTGCTGGCGGCATGGGGGCTGCTTGCCCGCCACCGCGCCTTCACCGCACTGCGCCTTGCCGCCGACCAGGCAGCGATCCCCAACGTCACCTTGGTGACAGCAAGCGCGGCCCCCAAAGCGCCCGAGATCGTACTACCCGGCACCGTCAATGCCTATTACGAGGCGCCGATCTATGCCCGCACCAACGGCTATGTGAAAAAATGGTACACCGACATCGGCGCCCATGTGAAAGCGGGCCAGATCCTCGCCACGCTCGAAACGCCGGATGTGGACGACCAACTGCGTCAGGCCCAGGCCGACCTTGAAACCGCCAAGGCCAACAACACGCTGGCGCAATCCACCGCCCGCCGCTGGCGGATCCTGCGCCAGACCAACTCGGTATCCGCCCAGGATCTAAGCGAAAAGCAGGGTGATGCCGACGCCAAAAAGGCCGCCGTGGCCTCGGCCGCGGCCAACGTGGCACGGCTGCGCGAAATGCAGGGCTTTAAAAATATAACCGCGCCATTCGATGGCGTGGTAACGGCGCGGCTGACCGACGTGGGCGCGCTCGTCACCAACGGCACCAACAGCGTGCTGTTCCGCGTGGCCGATACCAGCCGGCTGCGCATCTACACCAATGTGCCGCAAAGCTATGTCAATGCCGTCACCCAAAACGGCGTTGCCGGGCTCACCTTCACCGAATATCCCGGACGCATTTTCCAGGCCAAAATCGTCCACACCGCCGAAGCGCTCGATCCCGCATCGCGCAGCTTGCTGGTAGAACTGCAAATCGACAACGCCAACGGTACATTGCTCCCCGGCGGCTACACCGAAGTACATTTCGCCGGCAAAACAAACAGCCAACACGTCCGCATTCCGGCCAGCGCCTTGTTGTTCGGAACAAACGGCACCCAAGTGGCGACCCTGGCGCCGCGAACACAAGACGATACGGCCCATGATCTGGCGCGCATCCGGCTCGTGCCCGTCACCATCGGGCGCGATTTCGGCACGTCGCTGGAAATCACCACGGGCATCACAACGGGTCAAACCATCATTCTCAATCCGCCCGACAGCGCCATCGACAACGAAACCGTGCGTATCGTGCCTGTTGCCGCGGGACACGCCCCATGAAACCGAAGCTGTGGCTGGGCGCATTGCCCTTGGCGCTGGGGCTCTCGGCGTGCAATTTCGCCCCGCGCTATCAACGCCCCGCCACCAACGTGGCAAGCAGCTATCAAGACGCCCATGCCACCCCCGCCAACGCGGCCTGGCAGATCGCCGCCCCCAACGACACGGCGCCGCGCGGGGACTGGTGGAAATTATTCAACGATCCCGGATTGAATGCGCTCGAAGCCCGGGTCGAAAGCGCCAACCAGGACATCGCGGCGGCGGTCGCGCGCTATGACGAGGCGCGGGCGGCGGTGCATTCGGCCAGGGCGGCGGAATTGCCCAACGTCACCGCCAATGCCGGCTTCACCCGCAACCAAACTTCAAAATCCACCGCCAATGTCTTCCCCAACAACCCTTA
>JAJZHU010000310.1 GCA_021798375.1 Pseudomonadota bacterium
CCTTCCTCCAATCCCGCCGACTCAAAGCAGCGGGACGAAAAAAAAAGGATCGAGGGACCACCGCCGCAACCGACCATGCCGGCAATCAGAAACGCGATCCTCAATCTCTTCGCACGGCCTCCTCCTCGAAGATGCCCGCACTGTGACAAGCCCCTGACAAAAACCACCGATAATAATATGCCAAAGTAGTGTTAGTCTTACTGTGTCATAGACTTATTCTTTGTTGGCAACAAGGACATCTTGGTAGTTTCCTCGCGATGGCGCGCGCAATCGCGGTGCGAGTGGACGTGATTGAGTTAGTCACGTGGCGTTCAGGCCGGATCGGTGGATCCGCGGGGTCGATAGCTGTTGGGAAGGGAAGATTTTTTGAAGCAAAGGGTTTGGCGTTGTCCTGAGGGGGGAAGCGCTCCGCGTTCGGAGATCAGGAATCCATAAGCTGCGATGCACAGCGTGGCATGGTGATGAAAGCCCTGCCAACCTCGCCCCTCGTAGTGGCCAAGCCCAAGTTCCTGTTTGAGGTCCTGGTAGTCGCGCTCGATCCGCCAGCGCAGTTTCGTGGTGTTGACCAGGTCACGGCGGCTGATGTTTTCGGGCAAAGTGGAGAGGAAATATTTGGTTGGCTCAGCCTCGCCGGCGGGCCACTCGATGAGGCACCATTCCTCGGGCCTGGGCGTGTTGCGCTGATAATCGCGATGCGCGGGACGGACCCGAGCGGCCGCGAAGCGCGAGGCGAGTTTGGTATTGGTGCCTTCGCGCCATGTCAGCTTCCGCCAGGCCTTTTTTGGAAGGCCCAGCGCCATTTGTTTAGCCGAGACCGGTTGATGCCCGGCATCGCGCCGGATCGCCGATGTTGGACGGCCATTCCCGCTCCATGGTTTAGGCGGCAGCGGTTCGGTGCCGGGTGCCCAAACGCTGGTGGAAGACATGACGCCAACGACATAGGCCAGACCGAGTTCCGTGATACCGGAACGGAAATCGGTGTCGTTGCCATATCCGGCGTCGGCCAGTACGACTTCAGCGTCGGTTCCGTTCGCGACCGCGGCACGAAGCTGGTCAAGTGCGATCTGCGGTTTGGTCTGAAAGACGATATCCTCGGGTACAGCCGCTTTTGTGCGACGCGCCGGATCATCAGCCCATGCCTGCGGCAGATAAAGCCGATAGGCGAGCGGCAGGCTGGCATGATCATTGGCGGCGGAAACACTCACCGCCACCTGGCAGTTGTCCTGTTTGCCGAGCTGCCCGCAATATTGCCGCGCCACGCCGACGGAATGTTTGCCCTTCTTCGGCATGCCAGTGTCATCAACGATAAAGGCACGGATCGGACCCTGCCGCGCCATGATTGGCAGGACAAGTTCACGCACCGCCGCCAGCACCGCGTCGTCCGACCATTCGGCCTTCGCCACGAAATGATGCAGCGATTGGTGGGCCGCTTGCACCCGCGCAGGCTCAACACGCGCCGCCATAGGCTCGACGCTTTTGCGATCGCCCGGCAGCAGTAGCCCCGTGCAATACGATCGGAACGGCACCGCCCGATCGGCATGCCCCAGCGCGGAAATGACCGCCTCGACATAGGCGTCGAAACGTGATCCGCTGCTTTCGGAACCAACCTTGAGACCCACAACCCGCCTCCACGAGTAAGAATCTCATGCCTGACAGACCAACACCGAATCGGGCAAGAATTTTATGACACAGTAAGACTAAAAAATAGCGGCGCGCGGCATTATCCGGCACTTGCTGGGCGCCACGTATGCCGCGGATTTCGCCAGTCAATTCCGTCAAGCATATAGCCCAATTGGGCGGCGGAAATTGCCGGCACGCCGTCACTTGGCGATGGCCAGATGAAGCGGGATTTTTCCAACCGCTTGGCATAGAGCGACATCCCGACGCCATCGTGCCAGAGGATTTTTATCAGATCGCCGCGCGCACCTCTGAATACATAAAGGTCCCCCGCGTGTGGGTCCCGCCCAAGCGATTGTTGAACCTGCAACGCGAGGCCGGTCATGCCGCGCCGCATATCCGTCCGCCCAACCGCCAGCCAAACCTGCACACTCGACGGAAAGGCGATCATCGCCGCTCCAACGTGTCCGGCACCACACGCAGCGCCGCGGCCTTGATATTGTTGCCGATCCGCACCCGGTAACCGTGCGGCAACTCGATCTCTATGACATCCGCCGTCGATGCCGACGGGACCACCGCCGGCTGATCTGGCGTCACAACCACCGGCATAAGCGCGGGCGCCAAAATATCCGGCGCTGCACCGTAGAGCTTACGCCAGGTGAAAACCAAGTTGGCGTTCACATCATAGCGCCGCGCCACCACTGACACCGAAGCGCCAGGCACCGCACACGCCGCCACGATCTCGCGCTTCAAAGCTTCCGACCGCACTTTGTGCCGACGCTTCACCCGCAAACTCGTGTCCATTATCTCCGTCATGGACACTTCCCACCCTCAAGTTACGATGGCAGGAGCCTCGCCGAAATCTCCAAATGCCGGAAGGTGGCCGCTCCCGGAGGGATACAGTCGTCGAGCTAAGCCCGTGGAAAATGGCCAGGGTTGGCACAGCCAATCCCAATACTGCTCCACGAAGGCGTCTGGCATGTCGTTCATAAGGGCATCCCCGAAATAGGGGATAAAATATTTTTCCGACATGAACTTGTGTGGCCGCTGGCGATGGGCGTGCTGGTAAAAGCTCTCGACCATGATCCAAACTCCACAATTTCTGTGAAAGTTCTGTGCTAAAATGCTAACTGGAATCAGCGTCGGAAACAAGGGTCTGTGAATGTAAAAACAGGGGCATGGCATTCGCCAAACCCCTGTTTTTGTTGAATAAATTGAAGGCTAAGACTTAGCGCTTGGAGAACTGGAACCATTGCAACGTATTGTTTTTGCTGGATTATTTTTGATAAAAATAATCTGTGAACGATCTGTGAAAAAAATTGGGTGGCTTGCTTGGTCATTAGGCGCACCTTCCGTATCGAACCCCCCTTTCTTCCGGAGAAGCCGATCCTGCTTTTGAGGACTGGAAGCTTTGCAAGGCATTGTTGTTTCCGTGATTGTTTTTGAACGAAATGAACCTGTGAATGATCTGTGAAAGCCGTCTGGTAGATTTCTTGCTCATCAGGCCACCTTTCACAAGGTAAAGTCCACATGCACCGCATCATAGGGAAAGACCACGCGCCGGCAATCACTAGCGCCTGCATGTGACGATGCGAGGCCTTGCCGTTCGGCACATGCCAGCTATTCGATCGCTTCC
>JAJZHU010000311.1 GCA_021798375.1 Pseudomonadota bacterium
CGCCCACCAGACCTTCGCAGACGCCGATGCACTCGACCGAGCCATACATAAGGCCGTCAACGCCCTCAACTCAGAGCGCATGCCGGTTCCGTTGGCCAATCTACGAATCTCTGCTTAGATAGGCAGAGCGACGCCGATTGGTTAGAGGCTGTGAACGGCGGGAAGCGACATTTACATTTCGTGACTGGGCGCGGGCGCGGGAGGATTGAGGGGGGTTATACCAAGCCGCGTAAAGATTGACCCTTCCAATTCGTCATCGCGAGCCCTTGCGAAGCGATCCATCTTCTTCTCCCGGCGGCGGATTGGACCAAAACAAGATGGATTGCTTCGCTACGCTCGCAACGACGGCGGAGAGAGAGAGTCAATCTTTACGCGGCTTGGTTTTACTTCAGTCGGTGCTGCGCAGGGCGATTTGATCGCCCAACGCCTTGGCGATGCGGGCCACGGTGTTGAAGCTGGGTTTGCCCTCGCCCGAAAGAGCTTATCCGCCCTACATCAATGGCTGTTTTCAAGCGGTGAACGGCTATGGCTGAACGCGATTACGACGGATCAGGTCCGCGCGGGCATCATCGCGCCAAACGACGATCACAGCTCGCGGGCAACCGGCGGCGCGGCGTCAAAATTCCCGGCGGCAATCTCAAGCGGCCAATTCGGCCGCTTCCTCGTCATAGTCCGGCAGGGGTGAGGTCGCGTTGCTCATGGGCTGAATATGGGGCGAGGCCCGCCCTGCTACCCCAATTTCGTCATCGATGCCTTGGCCCGTTCTGTAATCGCCGCCCAATTGCCTGCCCTGATATCGGCGGCGGGGGTCAGCCACGAACCGCCGACGGCGAGGACGTTGGGGAGGGCGAGGTAGAGCGGGGCGGAGGCTTCGGTGATGCCGCCGGTGGGGCAGAATTTGGCGGTGAGAAACGGCCCGGCGAGGGATTTCAGCAGGTTTATGCCGCCCACGCTTTCGGCGGGGAATAATTTGCAGCAATCGATGCCGTTTTCCAGCGCCACCATCAGTTCCGAGGCGGTGGCCACGCCGGGGATGAAGGCGACGCCCAAACGCGCGGCGGCTTCGTACAATTTCGGGGTGCCGCCGGGGCTGAAGGCAAAGGGCAGATCGAGGTCGGCGGCGAGGCGCAGATCTTCCTCGGAACAGACAGTGCCGAGGCCGACGATGGCTTCGGGGACGTTGGCGCGGATCAGCGCGGCGGCCTTGGCGGCGGCGGGGGTGCGCAGGGTGATCTCCAGGGTTTTAACCCCGCCCGCGACCAGGGCCTGGGCCAGGGGGACGGCGTCTTCGGCGCGTTCGATGGTGAGCACCGGGATCAGGCGGGCGGCGGCGAGAAGGTGTTTGGTGTCGTGCATCGGGGGGGCCTTTGGGGAAGGGAGCGACGGTGCGTGGAATGATGGGTGATAGGACCCATCCCACGAGTTAAAATATCGACGCCCCGTGATCCGCCCGCCCCACCGCCGCACGGAAGGGGGCGAACAAATTGCGGCCCACGCCTTCGTGGTAATGCGAAAGATCCGCCGTGGCGGGGGGGCGGGCGGCCCAGACTTCGGGGGCGACCAGGGCTTCGAGCGTGCCTTTCACCGCATCGACGCGGATGATGTCGCCATCGACGATCTTGGCGATGTCGCCGCCGCCCAGTGCTTCGGGGGTGACATGGATGGCGGCGGGAACTTTGCCCGAGGCGCCGGACAGGCGTCCATCGGTGACCAGGGCGATTTTCTGGCCGCGATCCTGCAACACGCCCAAGGGGGGCATCAGCTTGTGCAGTTCGGGCATACCGTTGGCTTTGGGGCCTTGGAAGCGCACCACGGCGACAAAATCGCCGGTGAGGCTGCCGGCCTTGAAGGCGGCTTGCAGTTCTTCCTGGCTGTGAAAAACGCGGGCGGGGGCTTCGACGATTTGGCGTTCGGGCGCCACCGCCGAGGTTTTCATCACCGCGCGACCAAGATTGCCGGACAGCAAAGCGAGCCCGCCGTGGCGCAGGAACGGGTTTTTGGCGTCGCGCAGCACCGAGGGGTCGGCGGAGATGGCGGGCGCGTCGCGGAAAATCAATCCACCTTCGCCGTCAAAGCCGGGCTCGGCGGTGTAGGCCGACAACCCCTGCCCCCACACGGTCTGCACGTCTTCGTGCAGCAGGCCCTCGGCCAGCAGGGTGCGGATCAAAAAGCCGGTGCCTCCCGCGGCATGGAAGTGATTCACGTCGGCCTTGCCGTTGGGATAGATGCGGCACAACAGCGGGGTGATCGCGGCCAGATCGGACATGTCGTCCCAGGTGAGCACGATGCCGGCGGCGGCGGCCATGGCGATCAGATGGATGGTGTGGTTGGTGGAACCGCCCGTGGCGTGCAAGGCGACGACTCCGTTCACGAAGGCGCGGACATCGAGCAGTTTGCCCACCGGGGTGTAGTTTTTGCCCAGGGCGGTGATGGCCAGGGCGCGGCGGGTGGCGGCGCGGGTGAGCGCATCGCGCAACGGGGTGTTGGGGTTTATAAAGCTGGCGCCGGGCAGATGCAGCCCCATGATTTCCATCAACATCTGATTGGTGTTGGCGGTGCCGTAAAAGGTGCAGGTGCCGGGGGCATGATAGGAGGCGGACTCGGAAGCCAGCAACTCGGAGCGGCCGATTTTGCCCTCGGCATAAAGCTGCCGCGCGCGGGATTTTTCGTCGTTGGGCAGGCCGGAGGTCATCGGACCCGCGGGGATGAACACGGCGGGGATGTGGCCGAAGGATAGGGCGCCGATCACCAGGCCGGGGACGATCTTGTCGCACACGCCAAGGTAAACCGCGGCATCAAAGGTTTGGTGCGACAGCGCCACCGCCGTGCCCAGGGCGATCACATCGCGCGAGAACAAGGACAATTCCATCCCGGACTCGCCTTGGGTGATGCCGTCGCACATGGCGGGCACGCCGCCGGCAACCTGGGCGGTGGCGCCGGCCTCACGCGCGCAATTGCGGATGATGTCGGGGAAATGCTCGAATGGTTGATGCGCCGAGAGCATGTCGTTGTAGGCGGTGACGATGCCCAGATTGGGGTTGTGACCGGCGGCGAGACGGGTTTTATCCAACGGACCGCAGGCGGCGAAGCCGTGGGCCTGATTGGCGCAGTCCAACGCCTGGCGGCGCGGTGCGTTCGAGGCGGCTTGTTCGAGCCGTTCGAGGTAGCGGGTGCGTTTTTCATCGCTGCGCACGGCGATGCGGCGGGTGATTTCCTGAAGGCGGGCGAGTGTCACGGTCTGTTCCCCC
>JAJZHU010000312.1 GCA_021798375.1 Pseudomonadota bacterium
TTGCTCGATGACACGCCGCACGATCTCGATCTCGGAATATTGCGAACCGCGCGCAAGTTCTTCGATCACGCGCCGATACTGATCCCTCGTTGCGAAATCGAGAGCGGCAAAATCGCTGTCGGCCCGCAGCGCTTCATCGACAAGGCTGATGTTTTCAAACATCTGCCGCCAATCGAGCGCCGACATCAGCCGCATGCTGGTGATGACATTGCGGATCGTGACATTCACCGCACCCTGCCGCTGTTGCTCCGCATGGACCATCGCATCGGTATTGGTCCCTTGCGCCGCCAGACATTCGTCCAACCAATGCATGGCCGGGATCACCCGTGGATCCTGCTCGCGCAAGCGCTGCACGAACTGCACCACGAAAGCCGTGCGCAGCGGCAGATGACTCGGCCCCAGAATCGCTTCAGCGGACTCGGCCTCGCGTCCGGCGCCAAGCAATCGGTCGGCCAGAATATTGGCCTCTTGCCGTCCTTCCTGATAATTGACAATGTCCTCGCCCAGGCGCCGCAAATTCTCCACCAGCACCACCCGCAGCGAAATACCGACCGCCCATAATTCGCCGATGGTAAGAGGCTGTACGGTTTGATAGGCACGCACGAAACGGCGCAGCATCTCCGGGTTGATGTGACTGTCGGTGTGGGCCACGAAAGCCCAGGCCAATCCGATCACGCGCGGATAGCCGGCAAAGGGACCATCGCGCAATTTGGGCAATTCACGATAGAATCCCGGCGGCAGATCGGTTCTGATCGCCCTTATCTGCTCCTCGACGACATGGAAATTATCAACCAGCCAATCCGCGGCCGGGGTAATCGGGCCATGCTCGCGCAGCGCCGCGACCATCGCATGATAAGACGCGCGCAGCGATTCATCGCCCTCACGCAAACGATCGTCCAACCGGTGGTCGGCGGTGGATTTAACCCTGACATGCTGCGCCACAGCGAGACTGGCGGCGTGCTGTTCAAGCCGCTCGATGCTGAACAGCTCCGCCCAGATCGGTTCGGCATTGCGGGGCAGAGGCTCCGCTACGCTTGTCCCGAAACGACCGCGCCAGGCCTGACGCAACCTCGTCGCCCAAGATCCTCCCGAATGTCCATCATGCGTGCCAGTGGCAGGGATCCACGGCGGAGCCGGGCGTTTGCTCGGTCGCAAGCTCATTCAGGATCTCCGCATATAACGTTTGAAACTCGGGAAACCTGAAAATAGCGCCGAGCGCCGCCATTCCGGCAGCATCGGAAACTACGCACGCGCGGGTTCGGATTCGATAACCGAGGAAACAGGTGGCCGGACCTGCCTGGCGGCGAACGCCAAAACCTGCCGCGGCGGGATGTTCCATAAGCTTTACGCCGAAGACCGAGGCCATTCTCACTCCCCCCGACGCACCCCCGCCCGCAGCAACAACTTAAGAACCTCACCGCAGCGCCGATCTTTCGGATCCAACGCCGCCGCCCGCGCCACCGGCGCCCAAGCCTCGTAATAGCGTTTTTGCCGCACCAGCCACAGCCCCAGCGCCAATTGCGCCTCGGCGCTGTCGGGCTCCAGGCGCACAGCCTCGCGCAGCAACGGCTCGCCGGCGCCATCGCGTTGCCCGGCGCGCAACAAATCGGCGAGATCGAGCAGTCCAGGCACAAAATGCGGATCCAATTTCAACGCCTGGCGAAAATCCCGCGCCGCCAGGGACGCCTTTCCCCGTGCCTCCGCCAGATGCCCCAGATTGCCGTAGGTTTCAGGACGCTCCGCCGCCACCATTTGCGCCACGGTCCATTCCTTCAATCCCCGCTCCAACTCCGGGGTTGGAGGCGCATCGGCCAGCGCCCGCGCTGCCTGGATCCGCACCGATTTGACCGGATCATCCAGCAACGGCGTCACCAAAGGCTCCCGAACGGTCAAATCCAACCCCGCCGACGCGCGGATTGCCCCCAATCGCACCAAGGGCGCCGGATCCGCCAGAGCGGTCTGGATCGTAGCGCGTTCGCCTTGGGGGGAGCCAATCAGGCTGAGCGCCGTGGCGCGCACGATCGCCGGTTGCCCGCTATCGGCCACAAGGGCCGCGATTTGCGCATCGACCCCATCGCCACCGTTGCGCGCCTGGGCCAAAATCTGCCCATACTGCGGCGTGCCGCCACGCACCCCGCCCCATGATTTGATCGCCGCCGCCGCCCAAGCCGCCGATCTGTCGCGATGACACAGGTTGCAAGCATTGCCGGTTCCCAAGGCATCCGAAAGATCCGGGCGCGGCACGCGAAAACTGTGATCGTGCGTGACATCCACCTGCATATCGGTTCGTGCCGGCATATGGCAGTCGATGCATTGCGAACCGGGCGTATCCTTGCTGTGGTGCTTGTGGGCGTTGGTATTGAACACCGCGGCGTTGTGGCATTGCCCGCATAAATCGTTTCCCTGCGCGCGCAACTGCAAACCATGCGGTTCGTGGCAATCGCTGCAAGTCACCCCCGCCCGATGCATCGCGCTTTGCAAGAAAGCGCCATATTCGAAATCCCCGGCCAATATTTGCCCGTCCGCCTGATACACGCCCTGATCGAGCAGGGCCGGCTCAAAATTATCGAGATAGCTCAACCTTACATCCGCCACGTCGTTCAAGGCGCGCCGTCTGCTGTGACAGCCTGCGCAAATCTGTTCGGCTTTATTGGCGCGCTTATTGCCCACGAATGTGCGAATGCCGCGATTCTGAAAGGCCCCCCAATAACCCTTGCCATTGTCGAGCGAGATCGCGAATCCCTTGTTCGCAACAGCATGATCGCCATTTTTTGCCCAGGCGACATGAGCCGCGCCCGGCCCGTGACACGCCTCGCACGCCACGTCGATATCCGACCATGTGGTGTGATAAACGTCTTTCCCGGCATCGAAATTCTTTTGCAGGTCGGTGGAATGACACGCCGCGCACATGGAATTCCAATTCCGATCGCGCCCGGTCCAATGCAGCGAATCCGCCTGCGCGAATTTCGCATCGGGATAAAGGCTGAACCACCGCTGTCCACCCTGCGCTTGCGGGCGCGCGTCCCAGGCCAACGACAAAGGCTGCAAACGCCCGTCGGCAAACGCGATCAGATACTGCTGCAACGGATAGACACCGAAGCAAAAAGCGACCGGAAAATCGCGTGATTTTCCATCGCCTGCTTGGGTATTGACATAAAATTTCCCGTCGCGCTTAAAGAAATGCGAGACAACCCCCTGCACCGTGATCGTTGCCTGGTTGAAATTTCCCAAC
>JAJZHU010000032.1 GCA_021798375.1 Pseudomonadota bacterium
CTTAAGCGGTCTCGAATGCCGCGTCACCGCGAGCATTGGTATTGCCATATTCCCGGACGATGGCACGGATGAGCATTCCTTGATGAGGAATGCCGATACCGCGATGTATCTCGCCAAGTCAGAGGGCAAGAACGACGTCCGGTTCTTCTCCAATGAGATCAAGACACAATCCACCGATCACCTGACGATGGAAACGGATTTGCGGCAGGCCCTGGAACGGGACGAGTTCTGTCTCCATTATCAACCCAAACTGGATGTGGCGACCGGACAAATCGCCGGTGTCGAGGCGTTGTTGCATTGGAACCATCCAAAGCTGGGGTTGCTGCCGCCCATGCAGTTTATTCCGCTGGCCGAGGAAACTGGCGTTATTGTTCCGATCGGCCGTTGGGTCCTAAAGACAGCGTGTGCGCAGAATATGGCCTGGCAGCGCGACGGACTTCTCCCGATGTCCATGGCCGTTAATGTCTCACCGCGGCAATTTTCGGACGAGCATCTATTGCGGGATATCGATGTCGCACTTTCCAGCAGCGGTATGGATCCGAAACTCCTGCAAATCGAAATTACAGAAAGCATGCTGATGCTTAATATCGAAAAAGCAATTAGTATACTCGACGCAATTCAGAGCCGTGGCGTGCGGCTCGCGATCGATGATTTTGGCACGGGCTATTCGTCGATGTCCGCGCTGAAGCGCTTTCCTATCGACACGATCAAGATCGACCGATCCTTCGTGCGCGATCTGCCACGAAATGCCGGTGACAAGGCAATCGCGCAAGCTATCATAAACATGGGTAAGGCGCTCGGACTGACAATTGTTGCCGAAGGCGTCGAAACCATCGACCAGGACGCGTTTCTGCGCGACCTCGCTTGCGATGAAATCCAGGGCTTCCGGTTCAGCAAACCAGTTCCGGCAAGCCAGATAACAGAGCTGCTCCGGGTCGCCGCCCTTGGTGTTACCGACTCTACAGCGGATGCCCAAAGCCAATAGTGTGGATATTGATGAAACTGTAACCGGGGTAAAACTGGTGCCAGACCGCATTTGTGGCATAATTTCACAGTTTGACTTCAGGCCATAAGCGGTTGATTATGCGGGAAAGTGAATTTTACTTCCAGGCCGCCTTCGGGGCGATTGCGTGCTGCCACCTGGCCGCCGTGCAGTGCCATTACGCGGGCTGAAATCGCCAAGCCCACACCAGTGCCTTCGGAGTTTTGCGCGCGATAGAAAGGTTCGAAAATCCGGCCCAGTTCGGCTTCCGGCACCCCTGGGCCTTGGTCTTGCACCAACAGCGTTGCGTGCCCAGGCTCATCACGTAATATCTCATTGCGCAATATCACGGCAATCTGTCCGGCCGGAGGACTGAACCGCAATGCGTTGCGCAGCACGTTTTCAATCGCCTGACGCACCATATAGCCATCGACATTCAGCAATACTTCGCCCGGATCGTCCCATAAAATAACGCGATCACTGCCGATAGCCTCCAATCTGGCGTCCTCAACGATTTCATCGACCAATACGGAAAGATCCACCGGAACCAGTTCCGGCCGCAGTTCCATATTCATCAAGCGTGAAAGCCGCAGCAATTGTCCGATCAGCCCGTCCATCCGTTCAGCTTCGCGCTCAATGCGGAAAAGCTGGATCTCGATGCTGCCGCTGTTCGCCCGGGCAAGCCCCAACGCCACCCGCAACCGTGCCAGTGGCGAACGCAGTTCATGCGACAGATCGCGCATCAATGTCTCGCGCGACGCCAACATCGAACGCAGCTTTTCGGCCATCAAATCGAAATCGCGCGCCAAAGCCCCCAATTCGTCCGAACGATTGCTGATCTCGGTTCCCACTCGCGCGGAAAGATCGCCGCTGGCAAGAGCCTGCGCGCTGGCCTGCAACCGCTCGACCGGTCCGCTGACGGTGCGTGCCACGGCCCAACATACAAACCCGACCACGCTTAGCGCCAACGCCACCAAGGTGACGAAAATTTTCAAATCGCCAAAGGCCGCAAGCGGCCCTGACGGTGCGGCGGATACCACCATCAAATACCGGTTGCCAAGCGGACTTGAAATCACCGCCATATAACGCGGCCAGCGTGTCCAGTTTTTCCCCGCGCGCAACGCCGCCATGGCCAATTCACTGCGATGCAACAACGATGGCGTGATCATCCGCCCCAGCAGATCGTGCCCATCCTCGTCGATGACATAGATATTGGGGGCAATAAGCGAGCTGTTTTGATCGCGGGTCCAGGTTTGCAACCCGTCCACCCCGCCATTTACCAGTGCCGCGGTGGCGCTTTCGGCCAAAACTGTCGGCTCCAGATCGTCGAACGCCTTCATCCGCTGCCAAGCCACCCAACTTGTGGTGGCAACCGCCATCGCCAAAACCAGCCCCATCGCCAGCCAGTAAGACATGAAGATGCGGAAAAACAGACTTCTCATCGAACCTCAAGCGGCTGGGTCATCACATACCCCTCGCCACGCTGGCTGCGAATTTCCGGCACACCAGGCTGACCACAGCCCAACTTACGGCGAATGTTGCTGACATGCGTATCGATCGAACGATCATACGCCTGCAGCCTGCGCCCCAGCACATGTTCCGACAGTGAATCCCGCGATTGCACCACCCCAACCCCGCCCACCAATCGCTGCAGCAAACGGAACTCGACGCTGGTTAGCCGCACCGCCGTTCCATCCACCCGCACGTCGAAACTGCTTGGATCAAGCGATAGCTGCCCCACCGTCAGCGGCGCGTCGCCGTCGCCCGCCTCGCGCCCGCCAACCCTGCGCAGCACGGCACGGATCCGCGCCATCAACTCACGCGGGTTAAATGGTTTGGGCAGATAATCATCGGCGCCCAATTCCAATCCCACGATGCGATCAACCTCATCCCCGCGCGCCGTCAACATGATCACCGGCACGCGCGACGACATCTGGCGCATGCGCTGCAACAGCTCGAAGCCCCCCATGCCGGGCATCATCACGTCAAGAATCACCAGACTGAACTCGCGCTGCCGCAAATGTTCCAGCGCCTTGGCGCCATCGGGGGCGTGCAAAACCTCAAACCCCTCGCCCGCGAGATATTCCGCCAGCATCCTGCTTAATTCTATATCGTCATCCACCAATAAAATCGTATCGGTCGCCATCTTATGCTCCCCAGCCCGATTGATATGCCGATCGCAGCATAAAGGCCCATTGCCGATTAACGCCGATAAAGCATCGCGTGCCACTCGCTTTGCAATTATTCACACACTCAATCAGATACTTAACACGCATCCGGTCAAAATCACAGTTAAACTGGGGCGCAACGGCATTCAATGAGGAACATCGATGGGACGCTTGCAAATCAGTTCGGTTTTAGCCATTCTGGGCGGCTTGGCGCTGGCCACCGGTCAGGCTTTTGCCCAAACCACGCCGCCCCAAAACACGCCGGCCCAGACCACCCCGGCAACGGCAACAGCCGCGCCAGGCGCTGAATCGGTAAAATCAGGCGGGCATGGCGAAAACCGTCATCGGCCTGATATGCTGGCTCATCTTTCCCACTTTCTTGCTCCGCTTGATCTGACTGCCGCCCAAAAATCGCAACTGGCGGCAATTGTCGCCACCGAAAGCCCCAAATTCGCCGAATTGCGCAAAACGCGGCACGATTCGATGATGGCCCTGTTCAAATCCGACCCCGCCGATACAGAATCCGTCGCACGGACGGCGCAGATAATCGGTGACAACGCCAAGCAGATGGTTCTTGAAATGGGCAGCATGCGCGCCAGCGTGGCGCATCTTCTGACCCCGGCGCAACAAGCCCAACTGACCGCCAGGAAATTGAACATGTGGTGCGCCGGCATGTTGATGGGCGCCGAGGGACGCAAAGGTTTTCACGATCACATGGGCGGCGGGCACATGGGCGGCTGGATGCACCATCACGCTCATGCGCAAACAGAGGATGTTCCCGTCACTCATTAGAGCACGTTCGGATCACGTTGAACCATATACGTGCGACGAACGTGCTCTAACTTTTTGTTTTTACGCATGATTCACGCCTACGTGTTATTCAACCTGCGGCGATCATGCTCTAATCGCCGCGACTGAACCACGCTGAATTCTTCCTCCCACGTCTATCCCATTTCCGCCCTGGCCATGGTTGCGAACCTATGGCAGGGTCGGAATCAATAAGACGGGATAGTCGGGGGAATCATGACACATACGCTTTCCACAGCGCCGCTTTCGTTCGGCACATTTTCAGCCGCCGGGGGCCCGCAATTCGCCGGTGTCGTCCGCGACAATCAGGTTCTGGCCCTGTCGGCGCTAACACCCCTGGCCGATGCGCAAGGACTGAAGTTGCGCGGCACCGAATCCATGCTGAATTTTTTGCAGCACTGGGACGAAAATTACGCCAATCTCAAACAGATCCTCACCGCTGCAGGTCAGTCCACCCTCCCCCTTCCCTTCACCTCCGCCGACGCTCTCAGCGTCCACGCGCCCCTGATGCCCGGTAATATTTTCTGCGCCGGCGCCAATTACCGCAAACAAGTGATCGATCTGATCGTCGCGCAAGGCGGCCAGCCAGGCACCGAGGCCTACTCCACGCCCGAACAACGCCGGGCTTATGGCGAAGCGATGATGGACAAGCGCGCCCGCGAGGGAAAGCCGTTCGCCTGGGTCAGAACGCGCGGTTCGATCACCGGCCCGTTCGACCCGATCATTCTGCCCAAGGACGTAAAACAGCCGGATTGGGAACCCGAGCTTGGCGTGGTGATCGGCAAAAAGGCCCGGCGTGTGACGCAACAGGATGCGCTTGCCTATGTGGCGGGCTATATCGTGGTGAACGACATTACCTCGCGGGAACTGGTTTATCGTCCCGATATTCCGCACATGGGGATGGATTGGCTCAGCGCGAAATGCTCGCCCAGCTTTTTCCCCATTGGCCCATCATTGGTACCTGCCGAATTCATCAAGGATCCGCACGATCTTACCATCACGTTCCTGCTGAATGGCGAGCGAATGGTGCACGAGCAGACCAACGACATGATCTTTCGCATCGAGCGCATGATCGAATTTATTTCGCAAACGGTTGAAATGCAGCCCGGCGACATACTTGCCACCGGCTCGCCGCCGGGCAATGGTGTACATTATGGCCGCTTCCTCCGCCCCGGAGATGTGGCGGAAAGCGGCATCACCTTGCTGGGCAGCCAGCGTAATCTGTGCATAAGAGAGTAATATGGTCGATAAAAACCAATTCCGCGACGCCATGGCCCACCTGCCGGCGGCGGTGAATATTCTCACCAGCGCCGGTCCTTCCGGCCGCGCGGGGTTGACCGCCACCGCCGTCAGCAGCGTTACCGACGAACCGGGCACGCTTTTGGTGTGCGTCAACCGCTCGGGCCGGGCGCGCGATATATTCCTGGGAAATGGAGTGTTCTGCGTGAACACGTTATCGTCTGAACAAGCCGACGTCAGCGATGTATTCGCCCGCGAACCAGACATGGACACGCGCTTTACCTACGGCGAATGGACCGCTCTTGAAACCGGCTCGCCGGCCTTGGTGGGGGCCACCATCGTATTCGATTGCAAGATCGTGGCCTCGTCGGATGTGGGCACCCACACGGTTATATTCGGCGAAGTCCAATCGGTAAAACGCGCCGAGAATCCCACCGGCCTGCTTTATTTTGGCCGCGGCTATCACAAATTGGCCTTGTCGTGAATTTTTCCTTCCCCGGCCTGACATATGGCTCGATCTCGTTCAATGACTATTTGGGCAAGGTGATATTGGTGGTCAACACCGCATCCAAATGCGGTTTCACCGGCCAATATGCGGGTCTGGAACAATTATACCGCGACAAATACCACGACGGGCTGGTGATCATCGGCGTGCCAAGCAACGATTTCGGCGGCCAGGAACCCGAAGACGAGGCCGGCATCGATCAATTCTGCCAAAAGAATTTCGGCGTGACCTTTCCGATGACCGCCAAACAGCATGTCAAAGGTCCGGGCGCGCATCCGTTTTACGCCTATGCGGCCCATCATTGCGGCTGGATCGGCAAGCCGAAATGGAATTTCCACAAATATCTGATCAACCGGCGCGGCGGATTGGTGGATTATTTCCACAGCGGCACCAAGCCAGACAGCCCGAAATTATTGGCGGCGATCGAAAAGGAACTGCGGAGGTAAAAACGTTGCCGCCGCCAACCCCGAGTGCTGGCCGCTGTAGGCGCCGCTCTCGCGTCCCGGGCTGACGTGCCCCAATGGCCGGTTTCGGTCGATCCCACATCTTCCTCGACAGATTCCTGCCGTCCACCGTTTCACATTCTCGCCGATGCGGCTATGAATGCCGGCGTGAATGACATTGATAAATCCATCCTGGGTCTGACCCCCCGCCTGCCGCCCTCGAACCTCGAGGCCGAGCAAGCGTTGCTGGGCGCGTTATTGGCCAATAACAAGGCTTACGAACGTATTTCCGACTTTCTCGCCCCCGAGCATTTCGCCGACGCGGTGCATGGGCGCATCTATCAATCCATCTCCCGCCGACTCGAAGCCGGGCAGTTGGCGGATGCGGTAACGCTGAAAACCGAGTTCGAGCACAATGGCGCGCTCGATGAGGTTGGCGGCACGCCCTATCTCTCGCAATTATTGGCGTCGATGGTCGGCATCATCAACGCCACCGAATACGCCAAAGCCATCCACGACACCTGGCTGCGCCGCCAATTGATCGACATTGGCGAGGATCTGGTCAATCTGGCCTTTGGCGCCAATCCCGAAATCGATGGCAAGGGACAGATCGAATCCGCCGAGCAATCCCTGTTCCAACTGGCCGAAAAGGGCGGCGCCGAGCGCTCGATGATCACTTTTGAAACCGCGCTCGCGGGGGCCATCAACACGGCCGAAAAGGCCTTTCGCCGCCCCGGCCATGTATCGGGCCTTTCCACCGGCCTGCGCGATCTCGACAAGAAAACCGGCGGCATGCATCCCTCGGATCTGATGATCCTGGCGGGTCGCCCCGGCATGGGCAAAACGGCGCTGGCCACCAAAATCGGCTTTGGTGCGGCAAAGGCCTTGCTGGAAGAAGCCCGCCGCACCGATCCCAACGCCAGGCCCAAAGGCTCGGTGGTGATATTCTCGCTTGAAATGAGTTCCGAACAGCTCGCCACCCGTTTGCTGTCGGAAGAGGCGCGCATCTCGGGCGACAAGATCCGCCGCGGCGAGATCAGCCAGCGGGATTTCGATAAATTCGTCCAGGTTTCGCGCGAATTGGGTCAATTGCCGCTGCACATCGACGATACCCCGGCGATCACGCTTTCAGGCCTGCGCACCCGTTGCCGCAGGCTTAAACGCACCCAGGGATTGTCGCTGGTCATCGTCGATTATCTGCAATTGATGCGCCCGGCGGCGGGCACCAAGCCGGAAAGCCGCGTGCTGGAAATCAGCATGATCACCCAGGGGCTGAAGGCCATCGCCAAGGAATTGGAAGTGCCGGTGATGGCGCTGTCGCAGCTTTCCCGCGCCGTCGAAAGCCGCGACGACAAGCGCCCGCAATTGTCGGATCTACGCGAATCCGGGTCGATCGAACAAGACGCCGACATGGTGATGTTTGTCTACCGCGACGAATATTACCTGCAACAACGCACCCCCAAACAAATGGCGTTTGATGGCGAGGACAAATTCCAGAATGCGTTGGACAAATGGCAGCGCGACATGGAATTGGTCCACAACAAAGCCGAACTGATCATCGAAAAACAACGTCACGGCCCCACCGGCAAGATCGATCTGTTTTTCGAAGGCGAATTTACCCGCTTCGGCGATCTGGATCAGGTGCATGACATCCATTAATCATGGCCTTGCGTCCCTCACCATCGATCTCGATGCGCTGACGGCCAATTATCATATTCTGCGCGCCCGCCAACCGAGTGGTGCCGTGGCGGCGGTGGTCAAGGCCGATGGCTATGGCCTTGGCGCGCTGCCGGTAAGCAACCGGCTCTACCGCGAGGGCTGCCGTCATTTCTTTGTCGCCACACTCGATGAAGCGCTGGCCTTGCAACCCGTGATTCCCACCGCCTTGATCGCCACCCTAACCGGCGTTGCCCCTTACGGCGCCCGCGAGCAGGCCGAGCGGCAAATCGTGCCGGTAATCAATTCGCTGCCCGAACTGGCGTTGTGGCGCGCCGAAGCCCACCGTTCGGGCCGCGCCCTGCCCGCTTTCCTGCACATCGATACGGGGATGAACCGGCTGGGTCTCACCCCCGACGAACTGGATCAACTGATCCAAAACCCCGGTTTGCTGTCGGGGATCGAATTGCGCACCATCCTGACCCATCTGGTTTCGGCGGAGCGGCCCGAAGATCCGCTCAACCAGATCCAACTGGCCCGGTTTCGCGCCGCCTGCGGCAAATTGCCGCGCGCCCTGCGCAGCATCGCCAACAGCTCGGGCCTGTTTCTGGGCAGTGATTTCGCCAGCGATCTCGCCCGTCCCGGCGCCGCCTTGTATGGCGTTAATCCCACCCCCGCGCAGCCCAACCCGATGCAGCGCGTGGTGGCCCTCACCGCCCGCGTGTTGCAGATCCGCACGATCGGGCCAGGTGAAACCGTGGGCTATAACGGCATTTGGAAGGCGCAAACCAAGGCCCGTATCGCCACCATCGGCGTGGGCTATGCCGATGGTCTGCCGCGCGCGATTTCCAACCATGGCCACGCTTATTTTGACGCCACCCCCCTACCGCTGGTAGGTCGTGTATCGATGGATCTGATCACCTATGACGCCACCAATGCACCCGGGCTTGCCCCCGGCGATGATCTGGAATTGCTTGGTGCGCATCAGGATGTGGATCAACTGGCTGCATATGCCGAAACCTCGGCCTATGAGATTCTCACTTCCCTGGGCAATCGCTATGCCCGCCGTTGGATAGGCGCTTGATATGCTGGATGTGCTGCTAACCCCCGTGGCGCTGTTGGGACGGGCAACCTTGTCGGTGTGCCGTTCCACCGGTCAGTTGACGCTGTTTTTGATCGAAGGCCTGTCGCACCTGCTGCGGCCGCCGTTTTATGTGCGCCTATTCTGGCAATCTTTCGTTGAATTCGCCTATTTCAGCCTGCCGGTGGTGGCGCTGACCGCCGTGTTCACCGGCATGGTGCTGGCATTGCAGGCGTCCACCGGACTGTCGCGATTCAACGCCGAAAGCGCCATCGCCAATCTGGTGGTGCTTTCCATGACCCGCGAGTTGGGTCCGGTGCTGACCGCGGTGATGGTGGCCGGCCGCGTGGGCGCGGCGATGGCGGCGCAGATCGGCACCATGCGGGTAACCGATCAGATCGATGCGCTCACCACCCTTTCCACCAACCCGATGAAATATCTGGTTACGCCACGTTTGCTCGCCGGCGCCATTGCGGTGCCGCTGCTGGTGGTGGTCGCGGATATTTTGGGGGTATTTGGTGGCTACCTGGTGGCGATCCTCAAGCTGGGGTTTTCCAGCCAGGTGTATCTAAAGAACACCTATGATTTCATGACCAGGCTCGATGTGGTTTCGGGATTGGTCAAGGCGGTGGTGTTCGGTGTGCTGATCTCGTTGCTCGGCTGCTATAATGGTTATCGTTCCAAAGGCGGCGCCGAGGGCGTGGGTGCTGCCACCACTTCGGCGGTGGTGGCCTCTTGCGTGCTGATTTTCTTCTTCGATTACATCCTCACCGAGGCGTTTTTTACACGATGAGCCCCCCTGTAGCGGCAAAGCCCACCCCGAAAATCCGTGTGAGCAATCTGTGCAAGGCCTTTGGCGACAAAAAGGTGCTCGACGGAGTCGATCTCGATATCATGCCGGGCACCTCGATGGTGGTGATCGGCGGCTCTGGATCGGGCAAATCGGTGTTGCTGAAATGTATTCTCGGCCTGATCGAACCCGATTCGGGCGTGATCGAGATCGACGGCGTCGATGTGCTGCGCGCCTCCTCCGCCGAGGCCGACGCGATTCGCAGCAGCATCGGCATGTTGTTCCAAAACGGCGCGCTGTTCGATAGCCTGCCGGTATGGGAAAATGTCGCCTTCGGCTTGCTGGCGCAACGCAAAATCAGCCGCAAGGACGCCCGCGGCAAAGCCCCCGAATTTCTAACCCCCGTAGGATTGGCCGCAAGCGTGGGCGAATTATTCCCCGCCGAGCTTTCGGGCGGGATGCAAAAGCGCGTCGGCCTGGCCCGTGCCGTGGCCGCCAAGCCCGATATGTTATTTTTCGACGAACCCACCACCGGACTCGACCCGATCATGGGCGCCGTGATCGACGGCCTGATCGTCGATTGTGTGCAAAGCCTGGGCAGCACCGCCTTGGCAATCACCCACGACATGGCCAGCGCCGCACGCATCGGCACCAATGCCGCTATGCTTTATCAAGGCAAGATCGTCTGGGAGGGCGCAGCGGATCAATTGCTCCATAGCGGCAACGAATTGGTCGATCAATTCACCCATGGGCGCCGCGAAGGACCGATTCAGATGGAATTACGCAAGTAACAGCGTTTTTTATCTCATCCGCAGGGCAAAAATCAGCCCCATGCTGATCACGGCCAGCATCACGATGGAAAGTGTAACCGCCGCCGTAACCCGCCCGCCCGCCTTGGCCACCACGCGAACATCAACACCGAGGCCGAGCGCCGCCATGGAAACCACCGTCAGCGCGTTCGCGGCAATCGCGATGGGCGCCAACAGGCCTGCGGGAATCAGCCCGCAAGAGCGCAGCGCGGCAACGCCGAGAAATCCGGCGATGAACCACGGCACCAACCTGTGCAGCGCCATATGTCCGGATTCCGGACGGTCGCCGGCGGTGACGGCCGGCGCCAATTCGTCGGGTTCGTCGCGCAGACGCATTTCCAGCAGGGAAAGCACCAGCACCACCGGTCCCAGCATCAGCACCCGTACCAATTTCACCAGCGTGCCAATTTGCACGGAGATCGCGCTGATCGGGATCGTCGCCGCCAACACCTGCGGCACGGCATAAACCGTGAGCCCCGCCAGTACGCCATATTCAGTGTGGTTGAGCCCGGCGAGGCCCATCAATAACGGCAACGCCAGCACCACGATTACCCCCAGCACGGCAGTGAAGGCGATGGAAGAAGCCACATCCTCGCCGTCGGCGCCGATCACCGGCGCCACGGCGGCAATGGCGGAATTGCCGCAGATGGAATTGCCGCAAGCGACCAGCAGCGCCATGCGAACAGGCAGCTTAAGCGCGCGGCCGACCGTATAGCTGGCCAGAATCGCGACGGCGACCACCCCCACGATCCCGAACAACAACAGCGGTCCCATCGCCATTACGGTGGTGAAGGAGATCGACGCGCCGAGCAATACGACGGCGATTTCCAGCAACGTCTTGGCGCTGAAATTGATCCCCTGATGCCAGTGCGCGCCGGGCGTCCAGACGGTGCGAACGGCGGTGCCGACAAGAATCGACAGCACCACAGCCTCCAGCCACGCCCGGCCAAAGGCCATTGCTTCCAGTTTTTGCAGGCCCATGGCGGCGGCGGTGACGGCGAGACAAAGCAACAAGCCGGGTAGATTATGGATCAAGCGGCGGTGGACGAACATAACGAGCCTCGGGATTAAATTTCCTATGGAAAAATGCGCATGGGACATATATAACGCAAATACATATAACTTATCATCGTATAACATTTAATCATGAGCCTGAATCTGCATCTGCTGCGTCTGTTCGCCGCCGTCGCCCGCCACGGCAGTTTTTCCCGCGCGGCCGAGGCGCTGCACGTCAGCCAACCCGCCGTTTCGCGCGGAGTGCGGGAATTCGAGGACCAGGTCGGCAACCGATTGTTGGAACGAAAAGCCAGTGGCGTGACCCCGACCGAAGCGGGCAAGATCCTGTTGCGGCACGCCTCGGCCTTGTTTGCCGCCGAACGCGCCGCCGAGGAAGATCTGGCGGCCCTGCGCGGGTTGACCTCGGGCAGCCTGAGCATCGGCGCCAGCACCACCATCAGCAGTTGGTTCTTGCCCTCCCTGCTGGGCGAATATCATCAGGCACATCCGGCCATCAAATTGCAGTTGCGGATCGCCAATACATCGGACGTGCTCGATCTTCTACTGGCGCGCGAATTGGATGTGGCGCTGGTCGAAGGGCCGGCGGAACATCCCGGCGTTGTCGTGCGGCCCTGGCAGGAAGATCGCCTGGTATGGATCGCGGCGAGCAACCATCCGCTGGCCAAATTACCGTCGCCGCTGACGTTGGATCACATCGCCGACGAATTGATCCTGGTGCGCGAACCCGGATCGGGGACGCGGGAAGTTGCTGCCGCGGCGATGACCGCGCATGGGTTTCACCCCAAGGAAATGCTGGAAGTGGGCAGCACGGAAGCGATCAAGCACATGGTCGCCGCCGGAATCGGCATCGCCTTGATCTCCCCGGCCGCATTTAAGGCAGAAGCTTTACTTCATAGCCTTATCGCATTGAATATAAAAGATTTCACGGCCATTCGAATGCTCAACCGCCTCAGTCTGCTCGAACGCCATCCCACCGCCGCCGCCGCCGCGTTCGAGCGTTTATTGGACCGCTATAATCCCAGCAACCCCTTCTGCACCGCATAACGCAGCAACATCGCCAAACACATCACCACGATCAATGGCCGGATCAACCGCGCGCCACCCCGGATCATCACATGCGCGCCCAGATAGGCCCCGGTAATCTGCCCGGCGATCATCGCCAGCCCCACCAGCCACACGATCTTGCTGCTCGCCAAAAACGCCAAAAGCGCCGCCGAATTGCTGGCGAAATTGAGTAATTTTGCCTTGGCCGTGGCCGCCACCAACGTCTCGCCCTGCAACGCGACGCCGGACAGACCAAAAAACGAGCCGGTTCCAGGCCCCAAAAACCCGTCATAAAACCCGATCACCGGCACCACGCACAGGCGATAGAGCCAAATACCGATCCTGGGCGGACCGAGATGCTCGCCCGCCGTTTTGTTCCGCACAAAATAGATCGCGATGCCGGTAAGCACGAGCGGAATCACCACATCCAGATGGTGCGGCGGGATATGCTGCACCAACCAACAACCGGCCAAAGACCCCGTGAACGACATCGCGAATGCCCCTGCCACGGTAGGCAATTTCACCTGTTTTTTGT
>JAJZHU010000313.1 GCA_021798375.1 Pseudomonadota bacterium
AGGCCGATCTGAATTTCTTCCGCCATGCACCCGCCACGGTCAATGATCCGCAGGCAACCGCACTGGCGATCGAAGCGGCTGCGGCGATCTCGGGGGCCGCCGCGGTGCGGGAAATGCGGGCACCCACCATGGGCGGCGAGGATTTCGCGTATATGCTGAATGCGAAACAAGGTGCCTATCTGATGCTGGGCGGCGGCAGCGGAAAGGGCGATCCGCTGCTGCACCATCCGAAATACGATTTCAACGACGAGATTCTGCCGGTCGGTGCGTCATGGTGGGCGACGCTGGTGGAGCAGCAACTGGCGAAGGCCGGGTAACCGGCACGCGAACAGCCCCCCGGCTTAGACAAGCCCGCGGTATGAAGGGGCGGTTCGGTGATCCCGCCGCGTGCCCGTTTTGGGAGAGCGCTTACGATGGGAAGGACCGCGAATCGCACAGGCGGCGCACATGCTCGCGGCCCTTCGCGCGCGTCCAAGCAAAATGAAGACAGAACAGCCAAGCTCCCTGGTCGGTCCTTCCCCCGGCAGCGGCGAGCCACATAAAGCATGCGCGCGGACCTTCAACATCGCGTTGCCAATCGCGCCAAATTGTTTCTCAGTCAATCGTATTTTGTTATCGCACCAGCTACAGTCTCATGAAAAAACGAATCCCGCGACAGTTTAATCGTCCCAAATGAATGCCGGGGCACTTCCACGCTCGTAACCGCAGTTACTCCTAGACGAGGGGTCGCGACCACGCAAAGCGGCGGCATATCGGTCCTGGCTGAACGATGCAGCGTTGTTTCAATGCAGAATGCTTTATCCGAAGATACGTGATTGATCCTCCATGGAAAGTGACAGTGCGCGTGAGGCGCAGCGCATTCTCGATGCATTATACCAGTTCGTAATGACATTGATCCTCGCGGGCGGCGCGCTCGACCTCGTACTCCGAATGCCAAGCCGGGATTTGGCACGGTACTCATTCCTGGTAGCAACAGGCCTCGGTGCGAACGTCCCGGGGCCCTGGCGTCCGGCGATGACGGCGGCTCCGCCCCTCTACCCCGCCAGCAAATGGGCCCCCATCCCGTAACCGCGCCGCCGCTCCGGCGGGACCGGATGACGCCCGGCCACGCGCTGCATCATCGTCCGCGCGTCCAACGTCGATCCGGATTTCAGAGCGGAGTCCAAAAATACCTGCTCCAGCACATCCTGCTGCGCGTGGCTGCCGCCCATCAGATACATCTCGCCGAGGACCGGGCGCATCGACGCCACCGCATCGGCATAACGCCCCTGCCCGTGCGCCAGTACCGCTTCGGTAACCGGCAGCGCGATGTCGCGGACCAGGCCGGCGATCGGTTGCGCGCCAGCAGCGAAGTCGCGCATCGCGGCGAGCATATCGCGGGCGGCGCGTTCCCGCCCCGTCGCGGCCAGCGCCATCATCCAATGCGGCAAAGTGAAGGCCGACTGGCAATCACCAATCCTGGCCTGCGCCTTGTCGGCGATCTCTTCCCAGCGGCCACCGACGTCCACGCCGTGCCGGCCCAACCGCAACAGCATGGATGCGGCGTTCTGCACGTCGATATACAGGTCCGGGGCTGCCCGGGTCAGCGGCGAGTCCAGATCGCGGAACCCTGAATCATACAGCGACAGCACCGTCGCGAAGTCGCCCAGTTCCAGGTGATACATCGCCCGATGCCACCACAGATGGTGCTTCAGGTTGTTGGCCCCCTCCCAGCCGGATTCCAGCCCAAGCACCCAGGCAATGCCTTCCAGCCGCCGGCCAGTCATTTCCAGCACATGGGCCACGCCATGCGCCGCCCAAAGGTCGCCGGGGTCGCGGCGAACCGCCTCGCGCCCCGCGTGTTCGGCCTGGAGGTAGTCGCCGGCTTCCTCGAACGCAAAGCAGCGGCAGGCCAGGATAGACCCGTACCCAGGCAATGCCGGACTCCAATGCCGCTCGGTCGACAGGACCGAGGTCAGCATCGCCTCTGGCCGGCCGCACCAGAAATTGAGGAAATGGGCGAGGCGAAAGGCCAGCACGTCATGCGGATGATCGGCCTGTATCTGGTCCCAGACGGCGATGGCCGCTATCGGGTCGCCGTCTATCCAGTGTGCCAAGGCATCGGCATGGGCCTTTTCCCGATTCGTGCCAGAACAGGCGCGGGCATCGGCCAAGGCGGTGCGGGCGGCGGCGAGAAGGTCGCTTCGGAACCCCATGAGCAGCAGATAGCCCATCAGCGTGTGGGCAAGACCGCAACCCGGATCGGCGGCGAGCAGCGCCTGCATCCGGGGGATTATGTCGCTTCGGTAGCCAAGATAGCTGTCGATGGCGCGATCGAATGCATCGGCGACGTTCTGCGATGCAGCCGTCAAAGGCAACCCGCGACAGTCCTGGAACATAGTGTGTCCTCCCTGTCACGGCATAGCACGCAACCAAGTCAGATTGGCAGGAGGGTAACCTTCCCGATGCCGGCGTGGACCATGCCAAGCTGTTGCGCCGCGGCCAGCGAAAGATCGACGATGCGGCGGTTTGAATACAGCCGGTCGGTAATGGTGACGACCACGCTGCGTCCGGTGCTCGCCAGAATGACCCTGACCTTGGTGCCGAAAGGCAGCCAAGGATGCGCGGCGGTGAGTTCCCGCTGATCGAACCGGCGGCCGCTGGCGGTTCTATGTCCGTGGTGCCCGGGACCGTAATAAGAAGCTACCCCGGTTTCACCCGCCTGGGACGGGGCGCCGGCCGGTGTATGACGGGGCGATTTAACGCTATTTTCCGCGGCTTTAGCCGCAGCAGGAAGAATTGCAGATATCGCAACAAATGCGATAACAAAATATTTAGTCATCGTGCCTCACCAAATTAAGGGCAAACGGTTAATAAATCCGAAGGAACCGTTGCAGCGATGGTTGATGGCGCAATAATGCCCCGCCAACGCGGTCGAAATGACCAACATTGTATCAGAACCATTCACCAAGGCGGTGAATTTGCGGCTTTTTCTCGTGCCGCGAAGGGTCGTAACACGCCTCATGACTCTAATGATGCGGCTTTTTGACTGCAAAGACAACCCCGGAAATCGCGATTGTCGCATGCATTTGACCCCGAACCGATAATGCGCGAAGTCTGACCGATCGATATCCGGGACAAGAATCCGTGCGTGTTCAATGATCTACAGTCTTCTTGCGACCATGGCCGGAGTATTGTTCGCCTCGATATTACGCGGATTTACCGGCTTCGGTTTCGGACTGGCC
>JAJZHU010000314.1 GCA_021798375.1 Pseudomonadota bacterium
CTGGCCGCGCGGGCCAAGACCGGCAAGCTGAAGGCCGAGGAATTTCAGGGTGGCGGCTTCTCGATTTCCAACATGGGCATGTATGGCGTGAAGGAATTCGCGGCGATCATCAACCCGCCGCAGGGTGCGATTTTGGCGGTGGGTTCCGGTGCGCCGCGCGCGGTGGTCAAGGATGGCCAGTTGGCCATCGCCACGGTGATGACCTGCACCTTGTCGGTCGATCACCGCGTGGTCGATGGGGCGGTGGGCGCCGAGTGGCTCGGCGTGTTCAAATCGCTGGTCGAAGACCCGCTAAGCTTGATGCTGTAGGAGCGATGACCATGACCGAACAAACTTTCGATGTGGTGATTGTTGGCGGCGGTCCCGGCGGTTATGTCGGGGCGATCCGCGCGGCGCAGTTGGGGCTGAAAACCGCGTTGGTGGAACGCGAGCATCTGGGCGGCATTTGTCTGAACTGGGGTTGCATCCCCACCAAGGCGCTGCTGCGCTCGGCGGAGATTTATCACACGCTGCAACATTTGGGTGAATTTGGTCTGTCGGCCGATAACATCAAATTCGATCTGGAAAAGATCGTCAAACGCTCACGCGGCATCGCCGGCCAGTTGTCGGCGGGCGTGAAGCATCTGCTCAAGAAGAACAAGGTTACGGTGTTCGATGGGCATGGCAAATTGGCCGGCAAGCAGACGCTTTCGGTCGAAAAAGACGGCAAGCTGATCGCCACCCTGAAATCCAAGGCGATCATCCTGGCCACCGGCGCGCGGGCGCGTCAGTTGCCGGGGATGGAAGCCGACGGCAAGTTCATCTGGTCGTATAAAGAAGCCCTGGTTCCCACCGTCATGCCGAAAAGCCTGCTGGTGATGGGTTCGGGCGCGATCGGGGTGGAATTTGCCAGTTTCTTCAACACGCTGGGAGCAAAAACCACCGTCGTCGAAGTATTGGACCGCGTGTTGCCGGTCGAAGACGCCGAAATCAGCGCCTTTGCCAGAAAATCCTTTGAAAAACAGGGGATGAAGATCCTTACCGGCGCCAAAGTGCTGGGCGTGAAAAAGGGCGCCGACAGCGTGACCGTTTCGGTGGAAGTGGCGGGCAAGGTGGAGGAAATCACCGTGGACCGGGTGATCTCGGCGGTGGGCATTGTTGGCAATGTGGAAAATCTGGGTCTTGAAGGCACCGGTGTGAAAATCGAGCGCAGCCATGTGCTGACCGGCGGATACGGCGAAACCGGCGAGCCGGGCGTTTACGCCATCGGCGATTTGGCCGGCCCGCCGTGGTTGGCCCACAAGGCCAGCCATGAAGCCATCATCGTGGTCGAAAAGATCGCGGGTCTGGCTGTGCATCCGATCGATTGGAGCAACGTGCCGGGTTGCACATACTGTTACCCGCAAGTGGCCTCGGTGGGCATGACCGAAGCACGCGCCATCGAGACCGGGCACAAGGTGAAGGTGGGGCGTTTCCCCTTCATCGGCAACGGCAAGGCGATCGCCATGGGCGAGTCCGAAGGCATGGTAAAGACCGTGTTCGATGCGCAAACCGGCGAATTGCTGGGCGCGCACATGATCGGCGCCGAAGTGACCGAGATGATCCAGGGCTATACCATTGCCCGCGGCCTGGAAACCACCGAAGCCGAGCTGATGCACAGCATCTTCCCGCATCCGACCATTTCCGAGTCCATGCACGAGGCGGTGCTGGATGCCTACGGACGGGCAATCCATTTCTAAAACAACGAGCTAGAGCCAGATGAGAAAGATAAGTCGATCCAACATCACGTCATCAGGCTTTAGAACTGCGGAGAGGGCTTTTGTTCCGGGGAACAAAAGCCCTTTTCACGGGGAATTCAGATGAACGCAGCAGTCGGGCGCGGCCCGGGCAAGGTTCCGGCGGTTACTCTCTCCTTCCGGATCAACAAAATTCTGGCGATCGTCCTGTGCGAGACCGCGGCGCTTGACGAAGCGCCAAACGATTGTCACTTCTACCTTCGCACACCCTTTGCGCCAGAGGATCTCGATGAGTAGCAAGATCGAAATCGACCATCGCGCGGCCCGTCACCCCGAAAAGGCGAACCGGCCGGACAATCCCATCCAGCGCAAGCCGGATTGGATCCGCGTCAAGGCGCCCACCAGCTCGACCTATCACGAAACGCGCCAATTGATGCGCGACAACAAGCTGCACACGGTATGCGAGGAAGCCTCGTGCCCGAATATCGGCGAGTGCTGGACCAAGCGCCACGCCACCATGATGATCATGGGCGATACCTGCACCCGTGCCTGCTCGTTTTGCAACGTGCGTACCGGGATGCCCAACGCCTTGGACGCGGACGAACCCGGTCGCGTGGCTGATGCGGTGGCGAAAATGGGTTTGCGGCATGTGGTGATCACCTCGGTGGATCGCGACGATCTGCCCGATGGCGGCGGCGCGCATTTTGCCGCGGTGATCCGGGCCATACGTGCGGCGGCTCCCGGCACCACGATTGAAGTTCTCACCCCCGATTTCCTGCGCAAGCCGGGCGGACTGGAAGCGGTGGTGGCGGCGCGCCCGGATGTGTTCAATCACAATCTGGAAACCGTTCCCCGACTTTACCCCGCCATTCGTCCCGGCGCGCGATTCTATCAATCGCTGCGGCTGCTGGACCAGGCCAAGCGGTTGGATCCCTCGATCTTTACCAAATCCGGCCTGATGGTGGGATTGGGCGAGGAACGCATGGAAATCTCGCAGGTGATGGATGATCTGCGCATCGCCGAGGTGGATTTTCTGACCATCGGCCAATATTTGCAGCCCACGGTGAAACACGCGGCGGTGGCGAAATTCGTCACCCCCGAGGAATTCCAGGACTACGCCACCATGGCGCGGGCCAAAGGATTCTTGTTGGTCAGTTCCTCGCCGCTGACGCGCAGTTCCTACCATGCGGATTCCGATTTCGCGGCGCTGCGCGAGGCGCGCGCAAAGGCCGGCCGCTAGCCGTGCCCCGCCACACTGAAATCAAAAAAGTTGCCTACTCGCCCGAACAGATGTTCGAGTTGGTGGCCAATGTGGCGGACTATCCCAAATTCTTGCCCTGGTGCGTGGGGGCGCGCATTCGCAGCAATGTGAACAATGTGCTGATCGCCGATCTTTCGGTCGGTTTTGGCCCGTTCCGCGAAAATTTCACCAGCCGGGTTGCGTTGGTAAGGCCCAATGAAATCAAGGTTTCCTATGAAAACGGCCCATTCCG
>JAJZHU010000315.1 GCA_021798375.1 Pseudomonadota bacterium
AAAACGGTCGCCGATGCGCCGGGAGACGAGAAATTCATCGTCTGCAACGCCGACGAGGGCGACAGCGGCACTTTTGCCGACCGCATGTTGATCGAAGGTGACCCGTTTCTGCTGATCGAAGGTATGGCCATCGCCGGTCTCGCGGTCGGCGCGCGGGAAGGTTATGTCTATCTGCGTTCGGAATACCCCGCCGCGGTGAGGATTTTGAACCAGGCGATCGAACTTGCGGCGGCCACCGTGGCGCCGTTCCGTTTGCAGGTGCGGGTAGGGGCCGGGGCTTATGTCTGCGGCGAGGAAACCGCCCTGCTGGAAAGCATCGAGGGCAAGCGCGGCATGGTGCGCGCCAAGCCGCCGTTGCCCGCGCTGGTGGGGCTGTTCGGCAAGCCCACGGTGGTGAACAACGTGCTGTCGCTGGCCGCCGTGCCCGATATTCTGGCCGATGGCGGTGCTGCCTATGCGGCGCACGGCATCGATCGTTCGCGCGGCACGCAGCCGTTCCAGATCGCGGGCAATGTCAAACACGGTGGTCTGTTTGAAGCACCGTTCGGCGTCAGCATCAAAACACTGGTCGAGGATTGGGGCGGTGGCACCCGCAGCGGCCGCGCCATCAAGGCGGTGCAGGTTGGCGGCCCGTTGGGCGGCTGGCTGCGGGCGGGTGGTCTGGATGTTCCGGCCGATTACGAGGCGCTCGCCGCCGCCGGATCTTTGTTGGGGCATGGCGGTCTGGTGGTGTATGATAACAGCGTCGATATGGCGCGGGAAGCCCGTGAGGCGATGGCTTTTTGCGCGGTCGAAAGCTGCGGCAAGTGTACCCCTTGCCGCATCGGTTCGACGCGCGGCACCGAATTGCTCGATCGTCTGCTGGCGGGGGGGGAACCGGAACCGATCCTCGCCTTGCTGGAAGATCTGTGCGAGGTCATGGTCGATGGTTCCTTGTGTGCCTTGGGTGGTCTGACGCCTTTGCCGGTTCGCACCGCGATCCAACATTTCCGCGAGGATTTCCAACGATGATCAAGCTTACAATCGATGGCGCCGACGTAGAAGTGGCCGACGGCACCACCATCCTCGACGCCGCCGCCCAGGCGGGCATCGCCATCCCCAAACTTTGCGCCAGCGATCATCTGGAGCCGTTCGGTTCGTGCCGTCTGTGCCTGGTCGAGGTCGAAGGGCGTCGCGGCACCCCGGCTTCCTGCACCACGCCGGTGGCCGCGGGCATGAAGGTGGCCACACAAACCCCGCGTCTGGAAAAAATCCGCCGCGGCGTGATGGAGCTTTACATCTCGGATCATCCGCTCGATTGCCTGACCTGCGCCGCCAATGGTGATTGCGAGTTGCAGGACATGGCCGGGGCGGTGGGACTGCGCGAGGTGCGCTATGGCTATGACGGCGCCAACCATCTGGCGCGGGTGAAGGACGAGAGCAATCCTTATTTCAGCTTCGATCCGTCCAAATGCATCGTCTGTTCGCGCTGCGTGCGCGCCTGTGCCGATATTCAGGGCACGTTTGCGCTCAACATCGGGGATCGCGGTTTTTCATCCAATGTGATCGCCGGGGCCGATGTCGGATTTCTCGATTCCAATTGCGTGTCCTGCGGTGCTTGCGTGCAGGCCTGCCCCACCGCCGCGCTGACCGAAAAGACGGTGATCGCGCACGGTCAGCCCAATCGCTCTGTTGAAACCACCTGCGCTTATTGCGGCGTGGGTTGTTCGTTTACCGCCGAAACCCAGGGCGGCAATGTGGTGCGGATGACGCCGTCGGAAAATGGCGGCGCCAATCAGGGCCATTCTTGCGTCAAGGGCCGCTTTGCGTTTGGTTATGCCACCCACAAGGACCGCGCGCTTAAACCGTTGGTGCGTGACAAAATCACCGATCCCTGGCGCGAAGTGTCGTGGGACGAGGCCATTGATACGGCGGCCAGGCGCTTGCTCGATATTCAGGCCCGCCACGGCAAGGCCAGTATCGGCGGGGTGACATCGTCGCGTTGCACCAACGAAGAAGTTTACGCGGTGCAAAAAATGATCCGCGCCGCCTTTGGCGTGAACAACGTCGATACCTGCGCCCGCGTTTGCCATGCCCCCACGGGTTATGGGCTGAAGCAAGCTTTCGGCACCTCGGCCGGCACGCAGGATTTCCGCAGCGTCGATGACGCCGATGTGATCATGCTGATTGGCGCCAATCCCACCGATGGCCATCCGGTGTTCGGTTCGCGCATGAAACAGCGTTTGCGCCAAGGCGCCAAGCTGATCGTGCTCGACCCGCGCCGCATCGATCTGGTTCACACGCCGCATCTGGAAGACGCTTTGCACCTGGCGCTGAAACCCGGCACCAATGTCGCGGTGCTGAACGCCATCGCCCATGTCATCGTCACGGAAGATCTGGTCGATCACGCCTTTATCGCCGAGCGCGTCGATCCGGCTGAATACGGCGCCTGGGCAAAGTTCGTGTCGGATCATCTCAACAGCCCGGAACATGTTGAAACTATTTCAAATGTACCGGCCGAAATGATCCGCCAGGCGGCCCGGCTTTACGCCACCGCAGGCAATGGCGCGTTGTATTACGGGCTGGGTGTGACGGAACATTCGCAGGGTTCAAGCGCGGTGATGGCGATCGCCAATCTGGCGATGGCCACCGGCAATATCGGACGGCGCGGCGTGGGGGTGAACCCGCTGCGCGGTCAGAACAACGTGCAGGGCTCGTGCGACATGGGTTCGTTCCCGAACGAATTCACCGGCTATCGTCCGGTCACCGACAACGCGGTGCGCGCCAGCTTTGAGGCCGATTGGGGCGTGCCGCTCGACGCCAAGCCGGGTTTGCGCATCAATAATATGCTGCATGAAGCGATCGAGGGTCACTTCAGGGGGATGTTCATTCACGGCGAGGACATCGTGCAATCGGATCCCGACACGCAACATGTGATCGCGGCGCTGAGCAAGATGGAATGCGTGATCTTGCAGGATCTGTTCCTGAACGAGACCGCGTCCTATGCCCATGTCTTCTTCCCGGGCAGCTCGTTTTTGGAAAAGGACGGCACCTTCACCAACGCCGAACGCCGCATCAACCGCGTGCGTCCGGTGATGGCATCCAAGGCGGGCAAGCAGGAATGGCAGATCGTGGCCGAACTGGCGACGGCTCTGGGTTATCCGATGAACTGGCCCGACAGTGCCGCCATCATGGATGAAATCGCCCGCCTGACTCCTTCGTTT
>JAJZHU010000033.1 GCA_021798375.1 Pseudomonadota bacterium
GCTTGCCTCACCCGCGGTGTAAGGGCCGTTATCGATCAGCGCGTTGATCTGTGCTTGCTGCAAATGCCGCCCATCGGCGATGGCGCCTGTCAGAGTGGCGTAAAAATCGCTCAGCATCTCGGTATAGGCGGCGCGATCCGAAGCCTGCAGGCCGGTATCGGTAAGCTGGCTGGCGGCAGTCTTGAACTGGCCGCGCCGTTCGAACGCGGGCACTATGCCCAGCTTGTCCAAGGCGCCGCGAAAAAATGGAATCTCGGCGGCGATACCGGTCAACGCCAGACTGCCACCGGGTTGCAACCAGATTTCATCGCAAGCAGAAGCCAGATAATAAGGCCGCGTGCCGCCCGACAGATCGCCATAGGAAGCACCGAAGGCAAGCGCGAATTTGCCGTGTTGGCGCAACCGCAAGATGGCGTCACGCAGATTTTCCGATTGCGCCAGCCCCAATTGATTGCCGCCCAGGCGAAACACCACGCCCTTGATGCGCGAATCCCCCGCGGCATGATCGAGCGCCAGCAGAATGTGATCGAACGACAGCGGTTTGGTCGAGCGAAGATTAAACGGACTGGCCTCTGCTTCGCTGACCGGCCGGTCCAGATCGAAACGCAGCACATTGTTATTGCCATGCAGCCCCGGTCCGGGCGTCTTGTGCAGCGCCACCCCCACCGCCAGGAAAATCAGCAGAAAAAACAGAACGGTCAGGCCGCCGATGTAGGCAAGCACGCCGGTGAAAAATTTCATGCTGACCGCCCTCTGATAATGATTATTCCCGCCAGGCGCCCCAGGACGCGTGCCTCGTCGCCATTATGGCACGCCGGGCCGGGCCCGCACACCCAACACTTGCGCGATCGCATAGGTCAGATCGGCCCGATTGAGCGTGTAGAAATGAAATTCATCCACCCCGTTGGCCTGCAACAACCGCACCTGCTCGGCGGCGACGATGGCGCCCAACAAGCGGCGGGTCTCCACGTCATCCTCGGTGCCTTCAAACAAGGACGACAGAAACCGGGGCACCTGGGTGCCGCAAGCCGCGCTGAATTTCGCGGCCTGGGTGAAATTGGTCACCGGCATGATCCCCGGCACGATCGGGGCCTTGATGCCGGCCGCCAGGGCCCGGTCGATAAATCCCAGATACAGGTTGGTGTCGAAAAAATATTGGGTGATCGCCCGCGTCGCTCCGGCATCCAATTTGCGTTTCAGATTGTCCAGATCCGCTGCGGGGGAGGCGGCCTCGGGGTGCGTTTCGGGATAGGCCGCCACCGTGATCTCGAAATCGGCGATCGCCTTCAGCCCGGCCACCAGATCGGCGGCATAATGATAGCCGTCCGGATGCGGCCAATATCGTGTGCCGGGCGGCGGATCGCCACGCAGCGCCACAATGTGGCGCACGCCTGCGTCCCAATAACGCCGCGCCACGTCGTCCACCTCGCCGCGGCTGGCGCCCACACAGGTCAGATGGGCGGCGGGGGTCAGCGATGTTTCACTAACGATGCGGGCCACCACGGCGTGGGTGCGCTCGTGCGTGCTGCCGCCCGCGCCGTAAGTAACCGAAACAAAATGCGGCGCCAGCACTTCGAGCCGGCGGATGCAGTGCCATAATTGCCGCTCCAGCGCCTCGGTGCTGGGCGGAAAAAACTCGAACGACAATTGCGGGGCGGGAAGGCTGACCAGGTCCGGCAAGCCCGCCAAGCGGGGAGCGGTCAGCCATCGCTGCAGCGTGTGTTTTGAAGATTTCGGCATGATGCGGCGATCCATGACGCGATGATTGCGCGCTTGCAAGTCCCTATTTGCGGCACAGCTGTGTAATAAGTAGGCTTGCCAGCGCGGCGTGCGAGCCTCAGGTAAGATGCGTTCCCAAGGCGGCGCTAATGCTTCTTTGTGATTCGATGATAGATTTGTAGAGTGCGGGGCGTGTTGCGGTGCAATGATCTCGTGCTAGATATTACGCTTGGTTGTCTGCGGCCATCGCCCGGCCGCTGTGGAAATGTGTGTAGATCGCCCGCCATGGGCAGATTGGGGGATAGAGTGACGTCATCTGCGATGCCGGGAGAAGCCAGGCGCTGGTTTCTTCCCACTTTGATGAGCGTGTTGTTGGCCGGCGCGTTTTTCCTGACCGGTTGCGCCACCAAACCCACCGACCCAGATGATCTGGCGGCCTACAACGAGGCCGACGATCCCGCCGAACCGACCAACCGCGTGATTTATAAAATCAACGATACCCTCGATACCTACGCGATGCGCCCGCTGGCGGAAGGCTATCGCGCCATCACCCCGCAACATCTGGTGCGTGAGCCGATTCACCGTTTGCTCGTCAACGCGGAAAGCCCGGTACTGTTCGGCAACGACCTGCTACAGGGCAAACCCCGCCGCGCCGCCGCCACCTTCTGGCGCTTCGTGGTCAATAGCACGCTGGGTCTTGGCGGCCTGTTCGATGTGGCGGCAAAAGCCGGGGTAAAAGCGCATGATGCGGATTTTGGCGAAACTCTGGCCCTGTGGGGCGTTCCCGATGGCCCGTTCGTTGAACTGCCCGTCTACGGTCCCAGCAATCCGCGCGATGCGATTGGCCGCTGCGTCGATTTCGCCATGGACCCGCTGACCTGGATCGGCAACGGGGCGGCCTACACCGACGCCCGCTGGGTCCGCGGCGGCGTGACCGGACTTGATCAACGCGAACGGATGCTCGATACGATGGACGCCATTAAAAAGACATCTCTTGACCCTTATGCAACCATTCGCAGTCTATATCGTCAGAACCGGGACAGCAGCATCGACGCGTTGCGCGGTCACGACGACCCGTAAGACTTCGGCGCGCTCCCAAGACTTGATCAACACACGGAAAACGGAACCGATATATGTTTGAGATCCCAAAGCTTGAAGTGCGGAAAATTGCGGCCATGCCTCGTCGCGGCGTGTTTGCCTTGGCAATGACAGCGGTGCTGGCGGTGGGAATGATGGCGGGGAGCGCTGCGCGAGCCCAAACGGTGCCCAGCAGCCAGGCCATCGATTTCATCACCAAAGCGGGCAATCAATTGGTGGCGGTAATCAATCAAGGGGCGGATTCCCCCGCCCGGCGTCAGGCATTGCAGGCGATTGTCAATCGCGACGTCGATATATCCGGGGTGGCGAAATTCTGCCTCGGACGCTTCTGGCGCACGGCCACGCCGGCCCAGCAACAGGATTACGTCAATGTGTTCCATGCGGTGATGATGCGCAGCCTGACCGCCAATCTGGGCGATTATCAGGGCGTGACCTTCACCGTGGGCCAGACGCTGCCGCGCAGCGACGGCGGCGTGGCGGTGCAAACCGTGTTGACCCGCCCCAACAACGCCCCGAACAACGTGCAATGGGTGGTGATCAACGTCGGTGGCGCGCTGAAAGTAGGCGATGTGATCGTCGAGGGCACTTCGATGAAACTCACCAAACGCAACGAATATGCCTCTTACCTGCAAAACAACGGCAATGATTTGAATGCGTTGATCGCGGCGTTAAAGGCGCAATCGGCCGGCAGTTGAGGCCCGCGCCCTCCACTGCCGCCCCGCCAACCTTGCAGATATAAATATATCGTTATATGAGGGGCTCCAGCAGACATAGCAGGAGCCCCACATGACCGCGTCCATCAGCTTTTCCGATTTCAAGGTAAAAGATCCGTCTCTCGCTTCATGGGGGCGCAAAGAGATCAAGATCGCCGAAGGCGAAATGCCCGGCCTGATGGCGTTGCGGGCCGAATATGGCGCGTCACAGCCGCTCAAGGGCGCGCGCGTCGCCGGTTGCCTGCACATGACCATCCAAACCGCCGTGCTGATCGAAACGCTGATCGCCCTGGGCGCCTCGGTGCGCTGGTCGTCGTGCAATATTTTCTCGACCCAGGATCACGCGGCGGCGGCCATCGCGGCGGCCGGAATCCCGGTGTTCGCCTGGAAAGGCCTGAACGAGGAAGAATTCTGGTGGTGCATCGAGCAAACCGTGCGCGGCCCGGACGGCTGGACTCCCAACATGATCCTCGATGACGGCGGCGATCTGACCGTGTTGATGCACGATAAATACCCCGCAATGCTGAAAGACGTGCGCGGCATTTCCGAAGAAACCACCACCGGCGTGCATCGTCTGCGCGATATGGCGCGCGACGGCAAATTGCTGGTTCCGGCCATCAACGTGAACGACAGCGTGACCAAATCGAAATTCGACAATCTCTATGGCTGCCGTGAAAGCCTGGTCGACGGGATTCGCCGCGGCACCGATGTGATGATGGCGGGCAAAATCGCCGTGGTTGCCGGATTCGGCGACGTGGGCAAGGGCTCTTCGGCGTCTTTGCGCAACGCCGGTTGCCGCGTGCTGATCACCGAAATCGATCCGATCTGCGCCTTGCAGGCGGCGATGGAGGGCTATGAAGTCGTCACCATGGACAATGCGGCGCCGCGCGGCGATATTTTCGTCACCGCCACCGGCAATATCGACGTCATCACGCTCGACCACATGCGGGCGATGAAATCGGGCGCCATCGTGTGCAACATCGGGCATTTCGACTCGGAAATCCAAATCGGCGCGCTGCGCAACTTCACCTGGGAAAATGTGAAGCCGCAGGTCGATGAAATCGTCTTTCCCGATGGCAAGCGCCTGATCGTGCTCAGCGAAGGCCGCCTGGTCAATTTGGGCAACGCCACCGGCCACCCCAGCTTTGTGATGTCGGCCAGCTTCACAAACCAGGTGTTGGCGCAAATCGAATTGTGGAACGCGACACCGGGCACCTATCAGCTTGAGGTCTACACGCTGCCCAAGCGATTGGATGAAAAAGTGGCCCAACTGCATCTGGCGAAAGTTGGCGCGCAATTGACCAAACTGAGCGAAAAACAGGCTGAATACATCGGAGTCGCGGCAAGCGGTCCATTCAAGCACGACCTGTATCGCTACTGAACTGAACGGCAATTCATGAACAAGGCATCGAAGCCCTGGGGAAAGGGTTAATAAACCGGGACTTCTGCCTTTTTCTGATTTGTAAAGTTTTATGTAGTTGGCACAAACCGGCTTGCTGGATGTTATTTCTTGGCTCACATATCGCGCAGTCAATCCCAGCGATCATTGCTCGGATTCGCACCAATTATTTCGCGGAGATGATCCATGCGTGCCGTTCTTAAAACTTCTGCTCTCGCGTTGGCTCTGATGATGCCGGCCCTCGCTATCGCCGCCACCCCGGCGGCTGCTCCTGCTGCAACCACGGCTCCCGCCAAGGCTGCCGTGAAGGCGAAGGCCACTGCTGTAAAGCATCACAAGGCCGCTGTTGCACCTAAGGCCGCCGCCACCAAGGCTGCGACGCACAAGGCTGCGGCCCCGAAGGCGAAGACCGCTGGCTAATCCAGCGCGTTCTCGATGAATGCGAGAAACCCGCAGGCGCAAGTCTGCGGGTTTTTTTGTAATCTACCGGCTATGAACTACTGGCCGGGCACCCACAGCACATCGCCGCGGCCCTGATCATTCATCGCCCGGCCCAGCACGAACATCAAATCCGACAAGCGGTTGAGCGTGCGGATCGCCAGAGGGTTGATCTCCTCGTTTTCGGCCAAGGCGCAAGCCAGACGCTCGGCGCGGCGAACCAGGGTGCGCGCCATGTGACAATGCGCCGCCGCCACACTGCCGCCCGGCAAAACAAAGCTGGTGAGCGGGGCGATGTCCTTGTTCAGCGCCGCGATGGTCGATTCGTAGCGCAGCAAGGCCGCGTCGGTCAGACGTTTTCCGTCCGTGCCGGGCTTGCACATATCGGCCCCCAGATCGAACAGGTCATTCTGCACCGAGGCCACGATCTGGCGCGACTCACCCTCCAGATACAGCATCAGGATCCCCAACGAGGCATTGGCTTCGTCGATCGCGCCCAGTAATTCGATGCGCGGCGCGTGCTTGGACAAACGGCTGCCGTCGCCAAGCGATGTTTTACCGCCGTCGCCGCCGCGCGTCACGATTCGATCAATGCGCATCACCCGATTCCCCATGATTGGATATTTGCCGCACAGTTTACCGTGCGGAAAATTCAATCGCAAATGGCAACTCGCTCGGCACCGCGCGGCCGCCCTCCCGCACCGGGCGGAAATGCCACCCCATCGCTGCTTTGCGGGCGGTTTCATCCATCTCGATAAAGCCCGAGGACTGGGTGATATCCACACTGGTGGGGATGCCGTCCGGGCCGATATGGATCAGCATTTGCACCCTGCCCTGCTGCCCCAGGATCGCCGCGACCGAAGGATAGGCCGGCGGCAAATTCGGATGACGATCGTCGGGCGACGCGGGAATAACCATCGGTCCCGTCACCAACCCGGTGCCCGGATTGCCGCCCGCGTCGGGCTTGGCGGCCGGAGGCGCCGCCTGGGCCGCGATGTTGGGTGGCTTTACGCCCTCGTCGGGCGGGCGCGCGGCGGCGGATTTTTGCGCCGGTTTGGCTTGCGATGCCGGCGCGGCGCGCCCCGGATTGGATTCCGGATGTTTCAAAATATGATCGCCGCCCGCCGTCTTGGTGTTCTGCATGATCATTTCGACGCTGGCATAGCGGGGATGATGACGCGAAGCACCCCCACGCCCTCCCAGCATCGCCCACACGCGCGGCCCCCACAACAACCCCGCAAGCCACAAAAGATGCAGCAACACCGCCGCGATCAGCATTCCGCCCAGCAAGCGCGAGCGCGTCTCGGGTCGGCGCAGAAATGCCTGGGCGCGATCCGCGATCATGCCAAACCTGGCGGCAACAAACGCGGCATGGAATCGGGGCCGAACCGGTTGCGCAAAACCACGCGGGCGAAGCCCCAGGCGTGCGCGTGGAGCAACGGCATTGCGCACCGCCGCTGGCGCGAAATTCTTGCCATTCCGTCGCAGATTATACTCTTGCTTTCCGCCAAACCCCCAACCCCGCCGCCGCGCCAAAATAAATCATCGCGCCGGCGCCCACCAACAACATCAACCCCAGCCAACGTTCAATCCCATGATGATTGAACGGCGTAAACAACACGCCCTGCCCGAACCACAGCGCCGCCGCCATCAACACCGACGCCAGCCCGATGCGCGGTAATTTCTTACGCAACTGGGTATCCATCCGCAACAACCCGCGCCGGTGCAACACGATCGCCATCGCCCCGGCATTGCCAATCCCGGCAATCCCCGAAGCCAACGCCGGCCCCATATATTGCAACGGCACCATAAACGCCAAATTCATCACCAGATTGGCCACCACCGCGCCAAGGGCGATTTTCATCGGCGTCTTCCGATCGCCACGCGCATAAAACCCCGGCTGCAACACCTTGATCAGCACGAAACTGGGCAACCCCACCGCGTAACAAGCCAAAACCTGCGCCGTTTTCACCGCACTTTGATGATCGAATTTGCCGTGCCCGAACAACACACTGACAATCGGCACCCCCGCCGTCATCAACGCCAATGCCGCGGGCAGTGTCAGCAACAAGGCATATTCCAACGCCCGGTTCATCGTGTGCGCGGCCTTGCCGTCTTCGCCCGCGTGAACCTGGCGCGAAAGCATCGGCAGCAGCGCCGTACCCACCGCCGTGCCCACCACCGCCAGCGGCAATTGATTCAATTGGTTGGCGTAATACAGCAACGAAACCGTGCCCGGCGGCAGAAAACTCGCCACGATCACATCGACGAACTGATTGATCTGCATCGCTCCCGCCGACAGCAACCCCGGCACCATTCCCACCATCAGCATCTTCACCTTGGGCGAAAGCCGAGGCCGGGGCACCCGGATCGCCATCCCGGCGCGTTTTACCGCCCACATCAATATCCCCAATTGCGCCACGCCGGCCGCCGAGATGCCCCAGGCGAACGCATGTCCCACCGAGGGCACAAATCGCGTCAGCCCCAGCATGAAAGCAATCGAAATGAGATTGTAAACCACCGGCGCCGCGGCCGCCTCCCAGAATTTATGCAGCCCGTTCAACACCCCGGACAGCAAAGCCGTCAGGCAGATAAACAGCATGTAAGGGAAAGCGATGCGCGAAAGCGTGGTCGCCACCGCCAATTTCGGCCCCGAAAACCCCGGCGCCAGCACCAGCATCATCTGCGGCATGAAAATCTCGCCCAGGACGGTAATGCCAAGCAACCAAAACCCCAGCACCGCAAAGGTTTCCTCGGCGAAACGATGCGCCTCCTCCCGCCCTTCCTGCACCAACATCCTGGAAAAATCCGGCACGAAAGCGGCGTTGAACGCGCCCTCGCCAAACAGCCGCCGGAACAAATTGGGCAATTTCTGCGCGACGAAAAACGCATCCGCCACCGTCCCGGTGCCCAGATAAAACGCGAACAGCATGTCGCGGGCGAATCCCAATATCCGACTCACCAAAGTCCAGATGCCAACCGTCATGACCCCGCGAAACATCAGCGATGCTCATCCTTGCGCGGGCGGGCCAGCAATCCCTCGACAGCGCCTTGCAATGTCACCTCGCCGGCCAGCAACGCTGCCACGGCGCGGGCAATCGGCAACTCCAACGGGGCCGCGCGCGCAATCAGCGCGGGCGCGGTCGCCACCCCTTCCGTCACCGAATTGCGCGCCGCCAGAATATTGGCCAGCGTCTCGCCGCGCCCCAATGCCAACCCCAGCGAATAATTGCGGCTGCTCGGCCCGGTGCAGGTCAGCAACAAATCGCCCAGGCCCGAAAGCCCTGTCACCGTCTCGGCCCGCCCGCCCAAACTCACCGCCAGACGCGACATTTCGGCCAGGCCACGGGTGATCAAAGCCGCCCGTGCATTCTCGCCCAGGCCCACCCCGATCACGGCGCCCGCGGCAATGGCGATCACATTCTTTGCCGCCCCGCCGATTTGCGCGCCAACCGGATCGTCGTTGCCATAAATCCGGAACTGCGCCGTGGCGAGCATCCCCGTCGCCACCGCCCGCGCCGCTCCACCTTCCATCGCCAACACCGTGGCCGCGGGCAGGCCGCGCGCCACCTCATGGGCGAAATTCGGCCCGGTCAGCACGCCGGAAACCAGATCGGGGCGCAATTCCCGCACGATTTCCAACGGCAAGCGCAGACTGCCCAATTCCACCCCCTTGGCGCACACCAACACCGGGGCAGCGGGCAAGGATGCACAGGCCCCGCGCAAATATTGCGTCGGCGCCACCAGCAAACTCAGATCAACCTCGGGCGCGCGATCCACGATCCGCACCGCATCGGGCATGGCAAACCCCGGCAAATGCGGGCTGACGCGCCCCACGAACCGCGACGGATCGCGCACCACCAGAAACACTTCCGCCCCGGCGCGCGCGGCCTGGATCGCCAACGCCGAACCCCACGCCCCGCCGCCGATCACCGCGATTTTATTCATCGGCAAGCCGCAGCAACGCGCTGCCCTCACCCGCCTCACGCGATCCCATGCTGTCCAACAACGCCTCCAACATCGGCGGCCATTCCTCGGCAAAACGATAAGGCGGATTGACCACCAGCAAGCCGCAGCCGTTCAGACGCAACGGGTCCAACGGCTCGCGCAGGAAAATCTCGGCCGCCACGATATCCTTGATTCCACCGGCCTGCATCTCCTCGAAAAACGCCCTGACCGGCGTGCGATGCTTGATCGGATACCAGGCGGCAAACACCGCACCGCGCATTCTTGAGACCCCCAGCTTGATCGCCCGCGCCAGCGCGCCGAACTCGTCTTCCTGTTCAAATGGCGGGTCCAACAACACCAACGCCCGCGTCGCCCCGCCCGGCAACAACGCCCCCACCGCCTCATAGCCATCCCGCCGATGCACCTGCACCCGCCCATCGCGGCCAAAGCGCCGGTCCAGCAGGGCCGCATCGGCCGGATGCAACTCGCACACCGCCATCTTATCTTGCGGCCGCAACAAGGCCCGCGCAATGGCGGGCGAGCCCGGATACAGCCCCAAATCCCGCACCGCCGCCAAATAATCGGCCAACTCGACGGGCTGATCTTCCATCAACCGCGCAATGCCGCCCCGCCATTCACCCGTGCGCTCGGCCTCCGCCCCGGCAAGATCGTAAAAGCCGATCCCGGCGTGGGTATCCAGCACCAAAAACGGCGTTTCCTTGCGCTGCATCGCCCGCAGCAGCCAGACATACAGCGCATGTTTGAAACAATCGGCGAAATTTCCCGCGTGATAGGCGTGACGGTAATTCAAAAACGTAATTCCTCAAGCGGCCAGCGCGGACGCGGCGCTGCCTCCAGACCATCATAGACCCCAATCGCCAAACGTTCGAGCGCCGCCCAGGCCACCATCACCGCATTGTCGGTGCACAGCCGCACCGGCGGCGCCACAAAGCGCGCCCCATGTTGGGCCACCACCCGTTCCAACCCGTCCCGAATGGCCAAATTCGCCGCCACACCGCCGCCCACCACCAATAATTTGGCCCGCGGGTACATCGCCAACGCATGATCGACGCGATCTTCCATCACCTCGACCACCGCCTGCTGGAACGACGCGGCGATATCCGCCACCAACGGTCTGGGCAACGCACCGGCCGGATATTTCGCCACCAGTTGCGCCACCGCCGTCTTCAAGCCGCTCCAACTGAAATCGCAGCCGGCCCGCCCGCGCAGAGGCCGGGGCAGTGCAAACGCCGCCGCATTCCCCTCGCGCGCGATTTTTTCGATGGCCGGTCCGCCCGGCCATCCCAGCCCCAGCAATTTGCCCACCTTGTCGAACGCCTCGCCCACCGAATCGTCGATGGTACCGCCCAATTTGCGATAGCGCCCCACCGCCTCCACCGCCACGCATTGGCAATGGCCGCCCGAAATCAGCAGCGCGAGATAGGGAAACTCCACCGGCCCCGCCATCAATCCCGGCAACCGCGCCGTGAGCGCGTGGGCCTCCAGATGGTTGACGGCGACAAATTCCTTGCCCGCGGCGATGGCGAATCCCTTGCCGAAACACGCCCCCACGATCACCCCGCCGATCAACCCCGGCCCCGTCGATGCCGCCACCGCGCGCAAATCCTGCACCCCGATTCCCGCCTGCGACAAGGTCAGCCGCACCAGATCGGGCAGCGCCGCCAGATGCGCCCGCGCCGCGATTTCCGGCACCACCCCGCCGAATTTGGCATGATCATCGAGCTGCGACAGCACATTTTCGGCCATCACCCGCCCACCCGCGTCCAGCACCGCCACCGCCGTTTCGTCGCAACTACTCTCGATGCCCATAACGGGACCAAGGCCAGTTGCGGCGGGATTGGCGATATTTGTTACATTCGGCATCGACGTAGCTGCTTTCCTTTCGCGCGAAACAGGCTCATACGGCAGAGCATCATCCGCGCCCACCCCACTTCTAAGCTCCTCTTGGGTCTAACTTCAAATCATGAGCCAGAACACAGAAATTCCCGTGCGATCTTATCAACTCGATCTCCCTCTGCGCGCCGGCACCCGCGCATCTCCCCTGGCGCTGGCACAGACCCGCGCCTTTTTGGCCAGCCTCGCCAAATCCCACCCTTCATTGCGCGTGGCGGGGGCATTGGAAGAACATCACATCAAAACCACCGGCGACGCGGTGCAAGACCGCCGTCTGGCCGAAGTGGGCGGCAAGGGCCTGTTCGCCAAGGAAATCCACGAAGCCCTGCTCGATGATCGCATCGATTTTGCCGTGCACAGCCTCAAGGACCTGGAAACCGCCCTGCCGCGCGGCGTGGTGCTGGCCTGCACCCTCACGCGCGAAGACGCCCGCGATGTGCTGATCCTGCCGCCGGACGTGGAACTCGCCGAAACACTCGACCCGCTCGATGCACTTCCTCCCGCCGCCCTGATCGGCACCAGTTCGGTGCGCCGCCAGGCACAGCTTCTGGCCGCCCGCCCCGATCTGCGTCCCACCTTGTTCCGCGGCAATGTGCAAACCCGGCTCGACCGCGTGGCGCGCGGCGAAGTGGATGCCAGCCTGCTCGCCTACGCCGGCCTCAAACGCCTGGGCCTCGCCCACCGCGCCAGCGTGGTTCTGTCGACCGACGTGATGCTCCCCGCCGCCTGCCAGGGCATCGTCGGCGTCACCGCCCGCAGCACCGACACGGAATTGCTGGAACTGCTGCTCTCCATGGAAGACCCCGCCGCGCGCGCGGCCGCCACCGCCGAGCGCGCCCTGCTGCACGCGCTCAATGGCTCGTGCCGCACCCCCATCGGCGGTTACGCCACGATGCAGGCCGATGGCACGCTGCGGCTCGATGGCTTGTCGGCCAGCGAGAATGGCCGTTTCCTGCTCCGCCGCAGCATCAGCGGCGCCCCCGCCGACGCCGCCCGCATGGGCGCGGAGCTGGGCGCCTCGCTCAAGGCCGATAGCCCCGCCGACATCTTCGAGCCCTGATAACAGAGCAATATGCCATCACTTGATGGCATAAAATTGCGCGTTAAAACAAAGAGCCAGATGACACAGTTGATTCAAGCAAACTTCAAGTCATCTGGTTCTAGCGGCGCGGTTCTGATCACCCGCCCCGAGCCCGGCGCGACCGCCACCGCCGCCCGGCTCGCCGCCCGCGGCCACCGCTCGATCATCGCCCCGTTCCTGGTGATCGAGCCGCTCGCCGTGCGTCCCTGCCCCGCCGTCGCCGCCTGCCTGATCACCAGCGCCAACGCCGCCGCGGCGATCCCGCCCCATGTCCCGGTGTTCGCCGTCGGCAACGCCACCGCCGCCCGCGCGCGCAAGACCACCACCGCCCCGGTGCATTCCGCCGATGGCGACGCTGTGTCCCTCGCCGCCCTGGTGATCCAAGCCTGCCGCCCGCAAGACGGCCCGCTGTTGCTGCTCAGCGGCGCGTCGCAAGGCCTGCCGCTGGCCGCCACACTGCGCGCCGCCGGCTTTCGCGTCATCCGCCGCATCGCCTATCGCGCCGCCGCCCCCGGCACATTCCCCGCCGCCGCCGCCGCCGCCATCGCCGCGGGCGAAATCGCCGCCGCCTTGTTCTACTCGCCCGAAACCGCCCGCAATTTCGTGCGGCTGCTGCCCCCGGCACTGATCCCAGGGCTCGCCCGCATCCGTG
>JAJZHU010000316.1 GCA_021798375.1 Pseudomonadota bacterium
CGCCCGCCACGCCGGACAGGTGGTCACCCGCACCATGTTGCTTGAAGGCGTATGGGATTATCATTTCGACCCGCAAACCAACGTGATCGATGTGCATGTGTCGCGCTTGCGCCAGAAAATCGACAAGCCGTTCGACAGCGCGCTGATCCACACGGTGCGCAACGCCGGTTATATGTTGCGCGCGGATTAGAGCAATATGCCATCGCTTGATGGCATAAAATTGCTCGTACAAACAAAGACCCACAGCAATATGCCATCGCTTGATGGCATAAAATTGCTCGTGCAAACAAAGACCCAGAGCCTGATGAGACAGATACGCCAATTCAGCTTCAAATCATCAGGCTCGGGCACCGCGCGGAAAATCCGTTTTGGGCGCGTGCCCCCGTTGTGGCGCTCGGCCGGCATCCGGCTGGCGGGGTTTTATGCCTTGATGTTCGCCATCTCGGCGTTCGCCATGACCAGCTTTTTGTGGTGGAACACGGCGGGATTGCTGAACCGCCAGGTGGAAACCGCCATCGTCACCGATGCCAAAGGGCTTTCCGCCACCTGGCAGGCAGGCGGCATCATCGGACTGATTTCGGCCATCCAGGATCGTTTGGTCGGCAATGTCGACGACGACTCGCTCTACCTGCTCACCGATGGCCAATATCGCCCGCTCACCGGCAATCTGCGCAGTTGGCCCACCGGGGTGGCCCAAACCGGCCTTTGGTACGAACTTTCCATCACCCGTGCCGGTCAGCCCACGCTGGCCCGCGTCGAGCGCTTCGATCTGCCCGGATCCTATCATCTGCTGATCGGGCGCGATGTGCAGACCAGATCGCTACTGCGCAACGTGCTGGCCCACAGCCTGGTGTGGGGCCTGGCCCTGGTGCTGGCGCTGGGCGCCGCCGGCGGCGTGATGGTGCGCATCGTGCTAAGGCGCATGTTGGGCAACGTATCGGCCACAGCCCGCGCCATTGCCGGCGGCGATCTGTCGCAGCGGGTGAAATTATCCAAACGCGGCGATGAATTCGATCAACTCGCCACCACCATCAACGACATGCTCGATCGCATCTCGCGGCTGATGGATGGGGTGCTGCAAGTTTCCAACGCCATCGCCCACGATCTGCGCACCCCGATCACCCGCGCCCGCGTGCGGCTGGAAGATGCCAACCGCGACGACGCCACGGTGGAAACATTGCGCGCCGCCATCGATCGCGCCACATCCGATCTCGATGGCGTGGTGTCGGTGTTCCAGGCCCTGCTGCGCATCGCCGAGATCGAATCCGGCGCGCGGCGGTCGGCGTTCGCCACCATCGATCTGATCCCCCTGCTCACCGATCTGGCCGAGCTTTACGAAGCCGTGGCCGAGGAATCGGGAAAAAACTTCAAACTGACCCTGCCGGCCAGCCTGACCACCTATGGCGATCGCGACATGATCCAACAGGCTCTGGCCAATCTGCTCGACAATGCCCTAAAATATTCGCCGACCGGCGCCAGCGTCGAATTGCGCGCCACGGGAGACGAAACGGGCGTGAAGATCCAAGTGATCGATCAGGGCATCGGCATGTCGGACGCCGATCTGGGCCGGGCAACCGAGCGATTTTTCCGGGCCGACGCCGCCCGCAACAGTCCCGGCCTGGGATTGGGGCTGGCCTTGGTGCAGGCCGTGGCGCTGCTGCACGGGCGCGGATTGGAACTTGCCCACGGCAACCCCGGCCTGATCGCCACCTTGCATCTGCCACGCGCCGAGCCCGCCGTCCATGGCTAAATTGATCTTCAAACCAACCCGTTACGGACCGCGCAGCCTGCCGCAAAGGCAGTTTCGCCCACCGACTAACAGACTGTTAATCCAACGATCATCAAACGACAGGACGGATGATCCTATAAGTCCGCCCATGCAATTAGTTCGCCGCCTAACTTTTATCTTATTGGTGGCGCTGATCACTCGTCCAGCTTCCGCCGATGCCCCTGTCGTGGTCACCACCGACACGGCGGAATTTTGCGCGCTGCTCGCCAGCAAAATCGATCAGGACACCGATGCCTCGTTCGACGTGATCGCCTTGGCGGCACAAGGCAAATCCCTGTGCGCCCATGGGAATATTCGTGCCGGCATCGCCCGGCTGCGGCGCGCCTTGCTGGCCGTTCGTGATGAAGACGGCTATGACATCACCATCACGGTCGTCCCCGCACCAACCCCGCCAACCGTCGTCGGCAACGACAACAGCGGCAACGACAATGGTTTCTTTTCGGCGCGCCAACCCCATGCCCCCAACGCCCCGGCCCCATAAAGGCGCGATCAGGCCGGCACGCCGTAAACCTCGACCTCATCGAGATGAAAGAAATTCGTGTCGTCCAACGATAGTTTGCAATAACGCGCCACCATGTTGGGCGGCAACTTCATCTCCAGCGGCTTTTGATCGATCACGCCGCCGAAATCAAACCCCTGATCGGCGGCGAACAGCAATTGCCAATTGACGCTGTCCTGGCTGATCTCCACCCGGATTTTGCGGGCGCGTGCGGCCATCTGCGGTGAATCGTTGCGATTATACAATCTGATCGCACTGATCTGGTATGGCACCCGCAGATCCAACACCCACCAAGGATTGGTCTGGCGTTCCGTGTGAAAACCAAAGGTCCCGGATTTACGGCCGTTGGTGGCCCCACCCGCGGCTTGGCCCAGCAAAATTTCGCCCGGCGGCACGGCCAAAATCGAACTCTGCCAACTATTCTTGCCCAAGGCGACGTTCGCCGGACCAACCAGCGCCGCATTCTCCGGTCGCCGCGGATCGGCATAGAAACTCAATGTGGGAGCCACCAGCGCGCGCCAATATTCGGCCATCCGATCGTCCAGCACGAGCGCGTTCGCCCGTACCCATTCATCCAATTTGCCTTCAGCCACCAGAAATTGCCAAAACCCTTCATCGATCATGCCGCCATAGCCCAAACGGCGGTGCAATTCCGCCACTGTGCTGAAAGCCACCCGATTCAGTGTCGCTTTGGCAATGATCGCCCGCTCCGCTCCCGGCTGCGCCACATGGGCGCGCGCCGCTTCGGCCGACTCAGCCGTGCCGCGCATTGAATTGCCCAACACGTCGCATTCGCGCAAATGGGGCAAATCATAGCCATCCCAGCCCAGCCAGAACGGACGCACGCCCGCGCCCAACCCCGCGGCCAGCACGCCATGATCGACGGCGGCA
>JAJZHU010000034.1 GCA_021798375.1 Pseudomonadota bacterium
AAGACGCCGACCGCGGTCGTCACCGCGCGGGATCAGATGGAATATTGGTCCAACGAACATAAGTCGGTGGCGCGTGGCGATGCGTTGCTGGTAACCAACGACGGGCGTTCGGTGCGGGCGGATATTCTGGTGGCTTATTCCGATGCCACACCCACTGCCGCCAAACCGGCGGCAAAGCCTGGCGGATCGGGGGTCGATACCGGTCAGTTGCGGCGCGTCGATGCGTTTGGCCACGTCGTGGTCCGCACCCAGGCCGATATCGTGCGTGGCGACAACGGGGTTTATCTGCCGCAAACGGGGATCGCCCGCGTGGTGGGGAATGTAACGATCACCCATGGCCTGAGCGAAATTCATGGCCAGGACGCGATTATCGATCTCAAGACCGGCATTGCTCATCTGACTCCCGGCAAAGGCGGACCGGTTCAGGGTTTGCTGGTGCCAAACGACCACAGCGTCGATCACAACCCGTCTGCCGGATCGGGCAAAACAACGCACGGCAATGCCGGCCAAGGATCCCATCAATGAGTTCGGCTGCTTTGTCGTCGGGGCCAGTTTTGCCGTCGGAGCCTGTGGCGCCGTTGAACCAGGGTTTGGTGGTCGACGCGATCGGCAAGATTTATCAAAAGCGCGCCGTGGTCAAAGACGTGTCGCTGCATGTGCAGCGCGGCGAGGCGGTGGGTTTGCTCGGCCCCAATGGCGCGGGCAAGACCACCAGTTTTTACATGATCGTGGGACTGGTGAAGCCCGACAGCGGCCATATTACGCTGGATGGCGCCGACATCACGGCTTTGCCGATGTACCGGCGCGCGCGCCTGGGCATCGGTTATTTGCCGCAGGAAGCCAGCGTGTTTCGCGGCCTCTCGGTGGAACAAAATATCATGGCCGCGCTTGAAGTGGTGGAGCCGGACCCGGAATTGCGCGAACGCATGTTGGAAGGGTTGCTGGCGGAATTCAGCATCTCGCACCTGCGCCGCACCGCGGCCCTGGCGCTTTCCGGCGGGGAACGCCGGCGGGTGGAAATTGCTCGCGCGCTTGCCACCCAGCCGAACTATATTTTGCTCGACGAGCCTTTGGCGGGGATCGATCCGATCGCGGTGAACGAAATCCGCAATCTGGTGTCGCATCTCAAGGATCGCGGCCTGGGCGTGCTGATCACCGATCATAACGTGCGCGAGACGCTGGAAATCATCGATCGCGCCTATATTTTGAACGATGGAATGGTGCTGATGCACGGCTCTCCAGATGAGGTGGTGGCCCACGAGGATGTGCGGCGGGTGTATTTGGGTGAGAATTTCAGCTTGTAAATTGGCGCCAGAGCACGTTCGGATCACGTTGAACGATATACGTGCGACGAACGTGCTCTAGAGCGTGAGAGGCGCTTTTCGTGTTCTTCAACCTCGAGTGATTGCGCCGGAGGGCAGAACGGGCCGTCGCTATTGGTCTGTCTGTCCCAAAATAATTATGGGGCGACAGCGGATCGTCTTGCCCCAAAAGCGGCTGCCGGGTGTCTGGCGACCAAAGCCTGATGATTTTGGGTTTGCTCGAATTTCTTGCGTCATCGGGCTCTGGTTCTTTGTTTTACCGAGCAATTTTATGCCGTTAAGCGGCAGCAAGCAATGACATATTGCTCTGGAGTTCTCGCGCTTGGCACAAGAAAGAACGTATCCCAAGCGGTGGGGTGATGCGTCGTCTGGCCGAATGACGAGACCGCCTCGATCTTTTTGATTACTCTTCCATTACACTCTCCCCCTCGCTGCGGATGTATTTAGGGCCGGACCGCCTGCCGGCGTTGTCTTGCGGTGTTGGCATGGTGGCCGGTTCGATCTTCCCGGCCGTAAGGCATGTTCGTTTTGAACAAGCTGTGGGCCGGAGGATGGAAGGCGTGGTTTGCCTATGATGGTCGTGGCGGAGCAAGCGGGCCTGAGCGGCGGATCGATGTTTATTTTTTTAATTTATTCTTAGGGAACTTCATTATGCGTTCTTTCCCCACCCACCGATCCATTTCGCTCGACACCCAAGTGCGTGAGCGTCTGCGCCGTTGGCCGCAATGCCCGCCCGGGCGCGATCAGGATGCGCTGGCCGGCAACGAAGTATGGCTGCGTGGCCGTCCCGCCGAAGAAAATATATGCCAGCCGTTTCTGAAACTGCCCGGATCCGACCGGTTGCGCACTTTGCCCGATGGGTTGTGGCTGAATTTCGGCGGCACGCCCGAAGAAGCGTATGTGGATATTTTTGCCATCGAGGCTTGCAGTTCGTTGCCGAATTTTCTTGACAAGCGCTCGCGCTTTGCGCCCAGCACCCATTCGCTGATGGCGGTCTGTCCGCAAGCCTGGCTGAAGGCGCCGCTGATCGAGGGCGATCCGACGCCGCGGTGGAAGCTGACCGGCGTGCTGCGGGCCGAACCGGTGCATCCGCTGATCTTGCCGGTGCGCGACTTGCGGGTGATGTATGGGCTGACCCAACGGCATTATCGTGGGTTGGTTGAATGCCATATTCCGCATCCGCACGAATATTTCGTGCCGATGGACACGTTGATCGCGGAAAACGGGGATAAAAACCCCGAATTGCAACGCCTGGTGGCGCACGCCTCGACGCGCGCCAATTTCTGGCTGGCAGGAGTTTAGAGCATGATCGCCGCAGGTTGAATAACACGTAGGCGTGAATCATGCGTAAAAACAAAACGCTAGAGCACGTTCGTCGCACGTATATGGTTCAACTTGATCCGAACGTGTTCTAGAAATTTGCACGGGTCAAGATCGCGAATATAGGACTTCTTACGTTGGAGCGGGACCAAACCGCCGCTTCATCCCGCTCCAGTGTGAGAAGCCGCCACATCTCGGGTCAGATTGGCGCGGTTATGATTTGTTGTTGTCCGCCAGCGCCATGTCGATCAGGCGTTCGAATACTTCCACCTCTTGCGCTCCGGCGATGGCGTGGCGTTTGCCGAGGATGAAACAAGGCACCCCATTCACTCCCATGCGATGGGCGCGCAGATTTTCGGCGTGAATCTTCTCGGCGCCGTCGTGATTTGACAGCAAGGTTTGCAGGGCCGCGGGAGGCAGGCCCACTTTGCCGCCGAGATGCTGCAGGCAGACGGGATCGCCGATATTGGCGCCTTCGCAGAAATGGGCGGCGAACAGGGTTTCGACCATGGCCCGTCCCATCCCAAGATGGGAGGCCAGCGCCACCACACGATGCGCGTCGATGCTGGAGGGCGTGCGGGTGATCAGATCAAAGCGAAAATCGATCCCCTCGGCTTTGCCCAATGTTTCGATGGTGTGCTGCAGACGCTCGGCGCGTTCGTGGCTGCCGAATTTGCGGACCAGATAATCGGCGCGGGGCACACCCTGATGCGACATTTCGGGGTTGAGCAGGAACGGACTCCATTCCAGATCGAACGCAATCGCCGGGTGACGGTTTAGCGCGCGCAGCAGGCGCGTGGTGCCCAAATAGCACCAGGGACAGACGAGATCGAGAATGACATCGACCGACAACCGGGCGCGGGAGGGGGAGAGCATGTTCATGGACGATATTATTCAAAAAGGGGCGGCGGAAGAAAGTAAGAACCTTCATTTTTGAAAAAAAGAAGCAAAACTATTATTCGTCCGCCATTCCCGGACGGTGGCCGTAGCCATCAAGTTTGGCGGCGGTGTCGGCCATTTCATCGTCGCTGAGCAAGACGGGGCCGCCGATCAGCAGGGAGTGGTAATATTGATTGGCGACGGTTTCCAATTCCACCGCACGCCACAGCGCGTGTTTGAGCGATTCGCCCCATACCACCATGCCGTGATTGGCGAGCAGGCACGCGCTGCGGCCGGTCATCGCCTCGACCGCCCGATCGGCGAATTCCTGGGTGCCGAATGTGGCGTAGGCGGCACAGCGAATGGGCGCGCCGCCGAAAATCCCCAGCATGTAATGGCACGCCGGGATCTCGCGGCGGGCGATCGCCAGCACGGTGGAGAATGTCGCATGGGTGTGAATCACCGCCTGCGCCCGCGGAAAGGCTTGATAAATCGCCTGATGCAGCCGCCATTCGCTGGAGGGAGCAAGCGGGCCGTGCCAATCCGGCTCGCCGGCGATGACGCCGCCGGGGAAATCCGGGGTGGGAAACTCCAGTCTGGGCAGATCATCGGGGCGTAATTCGCCGTAGACCACCGAGGTGGGGGTGATCAACATGCGGTTGTGCGTCCGCGCGCTGACATTGCCCGAGGTGCCTTGGTTGATGCCAAGCTCGTTCATCTTCAGCGCCGTGGCGATCACTTCGGCGCGAAGTTTTCCCTCGGTCATGATGTTCAGCCGCCCGAACGTGTGCGGGCCGCTTCCTCCAGGCTGGCGACCCCGCCGCGCGCCGCCGACCAAGCGACCGGATCGGCGAGGAAACGCCGCGCTTCGGCCAGGGCGGCGGGAGAAAAATCGTCGCGTTCGGCGCTTGCCTCCAGCACATCCCACCAGGTGCATAAATGATGCAACCGGACGTTCATCGCCGCCAGCGATTCAAAGCTGCCGGGGAAAACGCCGTAGTAAAACACCACGAAAGTGTGTTCGCATACGGCCCCCGCATCGCGCAATGCGTTGGCGAAACGGATCTTGCTTTGACCATCGGTGGTCAGGTCTTCGACCAGCAAGGTGTTCAGCCCCTCGGGCACGCCGCCCTCGATCTGTGCATTGCGGCCAAAGCCTTTGGGCTTTTTGCGCACGTAAGACATTGGCGTGCCCATGCGGTCGGCGATCCAGGCGGCATAGGGGATGCCCGCCGTTTCGCCGCCGGCCACGGCCTGGATGGTTTCAAAGCCGATGTGGCGGCCCAATTTTTCCACCGCGAGATCGCAAATTTTGGCGCGGGCACGCGGGTAATAGATGATTTTGCGGCAATCCACATAGACCGGCGATTTCCAGCCCGAGGTGAGGGTATAGGGTTCGTCGGCGCGGATATTCACCGCCTTGATGTCCAACAGGATCCGGGCCGTGGTGAGCGCCGCGTCGCGGTCCCACTCGGTGGCGTGCATGGCGGTCATCGATTGCTCTCCCTGTGGCCTGATCGCGGAGTTGGTAACGAACCCAGGCTTGGTAACGAACCGGGGCGGCGACGTCCATGGGGAATTGTGACAATTCTTGGTTCCGCGCTTGCGGCGGGCGATGGCGGACATTACAGTGGTCACCAATTGCGAGCTATTCGCAACTGCGGCGCGGAGCGATCGAGATGGACCAGCCAAAGACTATTCAACCCGAGATCATCGCAACGGCGCTGCCCGGGTCGCCAATCGGGCGGCGCTGCGAGCGGGCCGTGGTCACCGCCTATCGCGAGTTGCGCGATCGTGGCACGCACGACCCGGAGGCCTTTCGCGCCTGCACCACTTTGTACCGTATTCATCATCCCGAGGCTTCGATATCCGAAGCGCGGGCGTTGGTGGCGGAATGGATCGAGCATCACATCGTGCGCGCCGGCGCCGGGCGGACGCACGGCTGCGAGTGCGATTGACCACGCGCGCTCTTCCTTTTCGCCGTTTGAAGGATTAGATGCTGGATTCGATCTTTGGAACCAGAGGCATCATATGACGCAGGCACGGCGTTTATTCGGCACGGATGGGATCCGCGGCAAGGCCAACCAGGATCCCATGACCGCTGAAATGGCGCTGCGGCTGGGGCAGGCGGCGGGGATTTGGTTCACCCGCGGCGATCATCGCCACCGCGTGCTGATCGGTAAGGACACCAGGCTTTCGGGTTATATGCTGGAGCCGGCCTTGACGGCGGGTTTCATCGGCGCCGGCATGGATGTGACGCTGGTGGGGCCGTTGCCCACACCGGCCATCGCCATGCTCACGCGCAGCCTGCGGGCCGATCTGGGGGTGATGATCTCGGCCTCGCACAATCCCTATGAGGACAATGGCATCAAGTTGTTCGGGCCGGACGGGTTCAAATTGTCCGACGACACCGAACGCGAGATCGAGGCGTTGATGGGCGGGGAGGTTCTTTCGCGCCTGGCCGGTCCGGCAAAATTGGGGCGGGCGGCGCGGCTCGACGACGCCGCCGGGCGTTATATCGAGGGTGCGAAAAGCACGTTTCCGCGCGGGTTGCGGTTGGACGGGATGAAGATCGTGCTCGATTGCGCCAATGGCGCGGCCTATAAGGTGGCGCCGGCGGCGTTGTGGGAATTGGGGGCGACGGTGATTCCGCTGGGGGTCTCGCCCGATGGCACCAATATCAATGCGGGCTGCGGTTCCACCGAGCCCGCGTTGTTGCGAGCCGAGGTGCTGCGCCACGGGGCCGATCTGGGCATTGCGCTCGATGGCGACGCCGACCGGGTGATCATGGCCGATGAACAGGGGCAATTGATCGATGGCGACCAGGTGTTGGCGCTGATCGCGCGTTCGTGGCGCGATGCCGGGCGGTTGCGCGGCGATGGGATCGTGGCCACGGTGATGTCGAATCTGGGGTTGGAACGGTTTCTGGGCGAGATGGGGCTGCCGTTGCACCGCACCCGGGTGGGCGATCGTTACGTGGTCGAACGGATGCGGGCGGGCGGCAATAATCTGGGCGGCGAGCAATCGGGCCATATGATCTTGTCGGATTTTTCCACCACCGGCGACGGTTTGGTGGCGGCGTTGCAGATTTTGGCGGTGATCGTGCAGGAAGGCCGTCCGGCCAGCGAAGTGTGCCGGGCCTTCACCCCTTTGCCGCAGCGGTTGAAAAATGTGCGCTTCGCCGGGACTTCCCCGTTGAAACACGAGCGTGTGCAGACGGCGATCCGTGCGGCCGAAAAAGACTTTGGTCACAAGGGCCGGGTGCTGATCCGCGAAAGCGGCACCGAGCCTTTGGTGCGGGTGATGGCCGAGGGCGAGGATCTGCTGATGGTCGAGCGCGTGGTGGACGAACTGTGCGAAATCATCGCCAAGGCCGGAGCGGCCGAGGCGGCATGAGGTCGCCCGCCCGCGTTCTGATTATCGCCGGGTCGGACAGCGGCGGCGGGGCGGGGATTCAGGCAGATATCAAGACCGTGGCCGCGTTTGGCGGCTTTGCCACCACCGCCATCACCGCGCTGACGGCGCAGAATACCCTGGGCGTCCGGGGCGTTTTGCCGGTGCCGCCCGATTTCGTGGCGCAACAGATCGCCGCCGTGCTGGAAGACATCGGCACGGATGCGATCAAAACCGGCATGTTGGCCGATGGCGCGATCATCGAGGCGGTGGCGGCGGCGATTGCGGGATGCAGCGCGCCACTGGTGTTGGACCCGGTGATGGTGGCCAAGGGCGGGCGGGATTTGCTCGATCCCCTGGCATTGGACCGGCTGCGGGCGCTGTTGATCCCGCGTGCGGCGCTGCTCACCCCCAACGTGCCGGAGGCTGCGCTGCTGGCGGGGATCGAGATCGAAAATATCGACGATATGCGCCGGGCGGCGGGGATTTTGGCGCGGGCGGGATGTGGTGCGGTGCTGATCAAGGGCGGGCATCTGGCCGGCGATGTGGTGCGGGATTTTCTGCTGGCGGGCGGTCAGGAGGAGATTTTCGCGGCGCCGCGCATCGCCACCACGGCGGGGCACGGCACGGGTTGCACCTTGGCCAGCGCGATTGCGGTGGGTTTGGCGCAGGGCGTGGGATTGAGCGACGCGGTGCGCGCGGCGCGGGATTACGTGCGGGCCGCACTGGCGGCGGGGTTGGCGTTGGGCGCCGGGCATCGGCCGCTCGATCATTCGGTGTTGGGGGTTTGGAGCGGGCGATGAGGCGCGGAGGGTGGTTGCCGGGTGTTTTGCTTGCCGCCTTGCTGGCCAGCTATGGGTTCAGCGCGGCGGTGAGTTGGTGGCTGCTCAGGCATTTTGATTTCACCGCGCTGCAACGGGGCGGTTTTACCGTGATCGATCCAGGCGCCCTGGCGGGCATTAATTTTCGTCAGTATTTCGCCGGGCGGTTTTTTGTCTGGGATGCGCAATGGTACGACGTGATCGCGCGCGTCGGCTATGTGTGGCAGCCAACCGCGACCGAGCGGCAGAGTCTGGCGTTTTTCCCGCTGTGGGGGCTGATGCTTCGGCCCATCTATCGGCTGACCGAGGTGCATCAGCATTTGCTGGCGGTAATGCTCACGGTTGCCATTGCCTATGCGGCGATCGATCAGTTTTTCCGGCTTGGCGTGCGTCTGATCGGGCCGCGGGCGGCGGCGATTGCCACTGTGCTGTATGTGGCCTATCCGGCGGCGCATTTTCTGCTGCAATCCTATCCCACCGGTTTGATGAATCTGATTGCGTTGCTGGTGTTGCGCGATGTGATCGATGGGCGCGAATGGCGGCCCGCGCTGCTGGCGGGGATCGGCACGGCGGCGGGGCCATTGATGGTGGTGCCGGGGTTTACGGTGTGGCTCGTGGCGCTGTGGCGGCGGCGGGAGCGTTTGCTTCAGCCCCGCGTGCTGCTGTTGCTGTTGGGGCTGGGGGTGTTGGCGCTTTCGGGCCTGATCGCTTTTGTTGGCTGGCAGGCGGTGGCGCTGCATGATCCGTTTGCCTTCCTGGCGGCGCAAAGGCCGTGGGATCAGTCGCGCGGTTTGGCATCAAGGCTGTGGCGTTTTGTGTGGATGACCTTGATATTGCCAGATTTTTATCACATCGGCTGGCTGGGCCACGATTTCGTGCATTTTATGCGCACCGGGCAGTATTTCTGGGCGTTCGTGCGGTTCGAATTCGCCATGAATTTCTTTTTCCGGGCACTTTTGATGATCGGGTTGTTCTGGACGATTTCCATCAAGCCGCGCGCGGTGCCGCTTTATGGCGTGCTGGTGATGTTGTTTTACATCTTTTTTCACGGCACCAAGCACGGCGGATTTTCCATGATGCGGCTGATTTATATCTGCGCTCCCGCGTTCTGGGGCCTGGGCCGCGCCTTGCAGCGCGAGCCGGTGTGGGCCTGGGGCACGGCGATCATGTTCACTCTGGCGCTGATCGCGCAGGAGATATTTTCGGATATCGGGCAGTTGGTGCTTTAACGCCGGTTGAACCTTGGCATCGCTTGGCATAGACCATCGCGTCCTTAGTTTATCGATGGCATCATGACCGACAAACCCATTTTGCGTCCCGCCAATCCGTGTTTTTCGTCCGGCCCATGCGCCAAGCGTCCCGGCTGGAGCCTGGAGGCGTTGCACGGCGCGATGCTGGGCCGCAGCCATCGCGCGAAAGAGCCGAAAGCCCGCCTGCAAGAAGTGATCGACCGGTCGCGCGCGGTGTTGCAAATGCCCGATGATTGGCGTTTGGCGATCGTCGCCGGATCCGATACCGGGGCGGTGGAGATGGCTTTGTGGTCGCTGTTGGGGCCGCGTCCGGTGGACATCGTGGCTTACGAGAGCTTTGGCGAGGCCTGGGCGATCGATGTGGTCAAGCAATTGAAACTGGCGGCGCGCGTGCTTTCCGCGCCTTATGGCGAGATACCGGATTTGAGCCAGGTCGATTCCAGCCATGATCTGGTGTTTCCGTGGAACGGCACCACCTCGGGCGTGCGGGTGCCGGGTGCCGATTGGATCGCGGCGGATCGCGCCGGTTTGGCGATTTGCGACGCCACCTCGGCGGCGTTTGCGATGGATCTGGATTGGGCCAAACTCGATGTCGTCACCTGGTCGTGGCAAAAGGCGTTGGGCGGCGAGGCGGCGCACGGGATGCTGGCGCTTGGGCCGCGCGCGGTGGCGCGGTTGGAAAGCTACACCCCGCCGTGGCCGTTGCCGAAGCTGTTTCGCATGACCAAGGGCGGCAAGATCACCGAGTCGTTGTTCGCCGCCGACACCATCAATACGCCTTCGATGCTGTGCGTCGAGGATGCCATCGATGGCTTGCGTTGGGCCGAACAGGTGGGCGGGCTCAGGGGCATGATCGCGCGTTCGGATGCCAATCTGGCCGCCGTGGCGCGTTTTGTGGCCAAAAGCGACTGGGTGGAATTTCTGGCCGGGGATCCGGCCACGCGCTCGACCACGGCGATTTGTCTGAAGATCGTGGCACCCTGGTTCACCGCGCTCTCGGCCGAAAAACAGGCCCAGGCGGTGAAGTCGTTGGTGGGGCTGATCGAGCGCGAGGGCGCCGGTTACGATCTGGCGGGTTACCGCGATGCGCCGGCCGGTTTGCGCATTTGGGGCGGGGCCACGGTGGAAACTGGCGATATCGAGGCGTTGTTGCCGTGGCTCGATTGGGCTTTGGGCGAGATCGCCGCGCAAATCGCCGCATAATTGGTGTGAGGATTGCGTGGCTGCCGGTTTCGCTCGGTTTCATATTGCTATAAGGCTGCGGACATGAAGATCGAACTTTCCATACCCAGTCCGGCGTTGTTGCCCGCGGGGTTTCGCGATGTGTTGCCGCCCGAGGCCGAGGCCGAGGCGGCTTTGGTTGAAGGCCTGATGCAGGTGTTCGGCAGCCACGGCTATGAACGCGTGGCGCCGCCGATGCTGGAATTCGAGGAAAGCCTGCTGGCCGGAGCCGGGGCCGCGATTGCCGAGCAGATGTTCCGGCTGATGGATTCGGATACGCATCGCATGATGGGGCTGCGCGCCGACATCACCCCGCAGATCGGGCGCATCGCCACCTCGCGTCTGGTGCATGTGGCGCGGCCTTTGCGGCTGTCTTATGCCGGTTTGTGTCTGCGCACGCGGGCGGTGGCGCCCGAGTTGGCGCGGCAGGTGGCGCAGGCGGGGGTGGAATTGATCGGCCCCGATCTGCCCGAAGCCGACGCGGAAATCGTGCTGGTGGCGGCCGAGGCGTTGCGCGGCGCGCAGGTGCCGGGGTTGAGTTTCGATCTGACCATGCCCGCCCTGGTGCCGGCGATGCTCGACGAGGCCGGGATCGTGGGGGTGGCGCGTCAGGCGTTGCTGCACGGTCTGGACCGCAAGGATGTGGCTGATGTGGCGGAGTATGGCGGTGTTTTGGCTGGGGTTTTGACGGATTTGCTGCTGGCGGCGGGGGATGCCGATCAGGCGATCGCGGCTTTGGCGCGGGTGGATTTTTCGCCCGAGGCGGCGCGTCTGGCGCAGCGTTTGACGGATTCGGCCAGGGCGGTGCAGGCGCGCGATCCGGGCCTGAAGCTGACCGTTGATCCGGTGGAATTCCGCGGCTTCCGCTATCATACCGGCGTGTCCGTCACCGCTTATGCGGTGGGCAGCGCCGAGGAGTTGGGCCGTGGCGGGCGCTATCTTTCCGGCCCCAACGCCGAACCCGCGACCGGGATTACCTTGTTTCCCGAAGCCGTGGCGCGGGTGGCGCCGAGGGGGGCGCGCAAACCGCGGTTGTTTGTGCCGTTGGGTATTGCGGGTGCTCCCGCGTTGCGGGTGGCGGGATTTGCCACCGTGGCGCAGCTTGCGGCGGCCGACGATCTGGAGGCGGAAGCACGGCGTTTGCTGTGCAGCCATATTTTGCGTAACGGGGTGGCCGTGGCGCTTCCCGTGCTTCAAACGGAGAATAAGTGAATGGCCAATGTTGCCGTGATCGGCGCCCAGTGGGGCGATGAAGGCAAAGGCAAAGTGGTGGATTGGCTGGCCAGCCGCGCCGATATCGTGGTGCGGTTCCAAGGCGGGCACAATGCGGGCCATACTTTGGTGGTAGGCAACCAAACCTACAAACTCTCGTTGCTGCCCAGCGGTCTGGTGCGCGGCAAGCTGGGGGTGATCGGCAACGGCGTGGTGGTCGATCCTGTTGCGTTGCTGGAGGAAATCGCTCGCGTGCGGGCGCAGGGGTTGATTGTGACCCCCGACACGCTGCGTGTGGCTGAAAACGCCATTTTGATCCTGCCGCTGCATGCCGCCATCGACAAGGCGCGCGAGGCCAAGCGCGGCGAGCGCAAGATCGGCACCACCGGGCGCGGCATTGGTCCCGCCTATGAGGACAAGGTGGCGCGCCGGGCCATTCGCGTGTGCGATCTGGCCGAACCGGAAACCCTGAGTTTCAAGCTCGACGAGTTGCTGCTGCACCACAACACGTTGCTGCAGGGTTTGGGCGCCGGGACGTTTGAAAAACAAGCCCTGCTGGATCATTTGCTGGCGCTGGCGCCGCAGATCCTGCCGTTCGCCGAGCCGGTGTGGGAACGGTTGGACCAGGCCCGCCGCGCCGGGCGGCGGATCTTGTTCGAGGGCGCGCAGGCGGTGATGCTGGATGTGGATCACGGCACCTATCCTTACGTCACCAGTTCTTCGACCGTGGCCGGCAATGCGGCGGGTGGTGCGGGCATTGGGCCGCACGCGGTGGGATTCGTGCTGGGGATCGCCAAGGCCTATACCACGCGCGTGGGTTCGGGGCCGTTCCCGACTGAATTATTCGATGATGTGGGCAAGCTGTTGGGCAAGCGCGGCCATGAATTCGGCACTGTCACGGGGCGTCCGCGCCGTTGCGGCTGGTTCGATGCGACGATGGTGCGTCAGGCGGTGAAGGTTGGCGGCATTCAGGGGTTGGCGCTGACCAAGCTCGATGTGCTCGATGGCCTGCCTGAATTGAAGATTTGCGTGGGTTACGACATCAACGGCAAGCGTTTCAATTATTTGCCGGCGGCGATGGGCGCGCAGGCGGCGGCGACGCCGATCTATGAGACCATGGAGGGTTGGAGCGGTTCGACCCAGGGCGCACGCACCTGGGGCGCTTTGCCCGCGCAGGCGGTGAAATATGTGCGCCGGATCGAGGAATTGGTGGAAGCGCCGGTGACGCTGCTTTCGACCAGCCCGGAACGGGACGATACGATCATGGTGAAGGATCCATTCGAGGGTTGAGTCCGCCTTTTACGCGGATTCTACTATGTTGCCGCGCGCGATGGATTGATCGCGCCGGTAGCTCCTTGCGTGGGTAGCTCCTTGCGTGTGTGCGGGGAACAGGGTTAAGATTTGTGCGCGTGGTATTTTAAACATTCTTTGGTTTCGGCGCGCCCCTGTGGCGGAGTGACAATTTTAGCGCGGGGAAACACCGTAC
>JAJZHU010000035.1 GCA_021798375.1 Pseudomonadota bacterium
CGCCAGTGGGTCAGACGATGTTCAACATTGGGCAGCTTTCCAGAGTGCGCGAGTTCTTCACCGGCAAGGCCATGACCACGGTGTTGGATGCGACGATGTTGCTTATCTTGCTGCCGGTGCTGTTTTATCTGAACGTTGCGCTCACCTGGCTGATCGTCGGCGCATCGCTGGCGATCGCGCTGGTTATTTTGGTGTTCTTGCCGCATTTGCGTTACCTGACCGGTTTGTTGATTCAAGCCGAGGTGGCAAAAGGCACGGCGACGAATGAAAACGTCCAGGGCATTCGTACGCTTAAATCATTGGCGCTCGAGCCGGTTCGCAAGGGTGAATTTGATAATTTGGTGGCCGTGGCCGGGCGTCGCCGTCTGGATTTGATGCGTTATTCGAACATCCCCGCGACCATCACGGTGCCGTTGGATTTTCTGGCGCAGCGTGGTGTGGTGCTGGTAGGGTGTTATGCGCTGATCGCCGGCGATAACAATATCAATGTTGGTGCGTTGATGGCGATGATGATCCTGGGTGGCCGCGTGGCGCAACCGTTGGTCAGCTTGGCCAAATTGATGGAAGAACTTGAAGACGCGCGCGCTTCCTTGCGGGCGCTGGCCAGCACCGTGAACGAGGTGCCCGAGACGCGCACCCCCGGCCAGGGGCTGCGGCCGCGGTTTGCCGGCGCCGTGTCGTTTCAAAATGTGAATTTCACCTATCCAGGTTCCGATCGGCCTGCCTTAAAAAGCGTGAGTTTCGAAATTCCGCCCGGCACGATGTTGGGGTTGGTTGGACGTTCGGGGTCGGGCAAATCGACCGTGACGCGCCTGTTGCAGGGCATCAACATGGAATACAGCGGTGCGATCAAAATCGATGGCGCGGATCTGAAGGAAATCAATCTGGCGCATTTGCGGCGTGGTTTTGGCGTGGTGTTGCAGGAAAACTTCCTGTTCCGCGGCACGATCAGGGATAATATCATCGCCGGGCGCGCGGGCCTTACATTGGAAGATGCCGTGCGCGCGGCGCGTCTGGCCGGCGCCGATGAATTCATCGAGCGTCTGCCCGCGGGTTACGACAGTTATATCTATGAAGGCTCCCCCAATCTTTCAGGCGGGCAAAGACAGCGTTTGGCGATCGCCCGTGCGTTGGTTTCCGATCCGCGTTTGATGGTTTTGGATGAAGCCACCAGTGCGCTCGACCCGGAATCCGAGGCGTTGGTGAATGCCAATTTGTTGCGCATCGGTCGCGGCCGTACGATGTTTATCGTGTCTCACCGTCTGTCTTCGCTGGTGGATACAGACATGATCCTGGTGTTGGATCAAGGTCAGGTGGTGGATTTGGCGCCGCATCCCGTGTTGTTGGAACGTTGCGTGATTTACCGTCAATTGTGGCAGCAGCAGAATCGCCATGCCGGTGGCGGTGCGCAGCCGGCATTGGCCGCGGCTGAGGCGGGAGAATAATATATCATGAACGCTTTGAGATCTTTGTATACGCGCAGGGCGGTGGCGGAAGTCCTACCGGCGCCGCTGCTGGAATATCAATCGCCGACCGCATCGCTGATTGCCGAGCAGCCTTCCGCCGCGGCACGCAACGTGATCCCTATTTTGGCCGTTTTCGTGCTGGTGTTGGTTGTTTTGTCGATCGTCGTGCCGGTCAATCAGGTGATTACCGGCTATGGCACCGTAGTGACCGACAAGAACATCGAGGTGATCCAGCCGCTGGAAACATCGATTGTCAAAATGATCGCGGTGCAGGCCGGGCAGACCGTGAAAAAAGGCGAATTATTGGCGCGGCTTGATCCCACTTTCACCCAATCGGATCTTGGCTCGTTGCAGGCCCAATTCGACTCTGCCCAGGCGGATGTCGAGCGGTTGGGGGCAGAGGCTGCCGACAAGCCTTATGTGCCCTCGCGGACGACGCCATATACTGCCAATTCTCTGAGGATGTATCAGCAAGACATGGCGCAGTTCAAATCGACCATGCTAAGTTATGATACCAAGATAAAGTCGTTGCAGAGTACATATATTGGCGCGCAAGCGGATGTGTCGCGCTATGCCAAAGAAGTGGCAATCGCCGATCAGGTATTGGGCAAGCGGGCCGAACTGGAGCGGTTGCACGTGGGCAGCCAACTGGATTTGCTGAGCGCGCAGTCGCAATCCGAGGAACTGCATCGTTTGGCGGAAACCGCCCAATCGACGATGAACGCGACGCGGCAGGATTTGGCTTCGATGGAGGCCGAACGTGACGCGTATAAGCAAAGTTTCTTTGGTCAGCAGGCGCAGGCTCTGGCGAGCCGCGAGGCCGCGATGAATGATGCCGAATCGCAATTGGCCAAGACCAATTTGCGGCGGCAATTGGTGAATATTCGGGCCGATCAGGATGGATCGGTGTTGACAGTTGCCATGGTAACGCCGGGCACCGTGTTGCAATCCGGCGATCAGTTGATGACCATTCAGCCGGTCGGGAAAACGGTGGTGCAAGTTGATTTCCCGGCGGAAATGGCGGGCGATCTGCATGTCGGTCAGAAAATGGCCGTCAAATTCACGGCGTTCAATTACGTCACCCATGGTCAGGCGTACGGCACTTTGACAACGCTGAGTGAAGGCAGCTTTTTGCCGGGGCAGCAGCAGCAGGCGCTCCAGCAAGGGGTGGCGGGTGGCGGCAGCAGCCCTTCAACGGCGCAAACCAGCTTGCCGACAACGAAAGTGGTATCGGGGTTGTTTTACCGGGGAACAGTGGTGCTGGATCATTTGGAAATGCGCGGCGTACCCAAGGATTTTGTGCCAACGCCAGGCATGAGTCTAACCGCCGATGCGATCGTGGGCAAACGCAACGTGATGGATATTCTGTTTGAGCGCGTCATGCCCGCCTTTACGGAAATCGGAAATACGCCGTGAAATCCCGCCTGGTCACAAAGCTGGCCGGTGTTTTGCCGACTGCCGCCCGGCTAAAGCGGGCTTTGGCACTCGTGGCGGACGAGAAGTTTCAAGACGCCTTTCCTTTGTTGGCCAGATTGGCGCGGGAAGGTGTGCCAGAGGCGCAATATCAAGTCGGACGTTGTTATTTGCGCGCCGCGGGCGTGCCGCCGAACAAAGCCGAGGCGTTGCAATGGTTGGAGCAGGCGGCGCGGCAGGGCCATACCGAGGCGCAATACACCCTGGCGTCGCTCGCCGCTCAGGGCGGGCTGGAGGTGAACGACGGTCTGTTCGGCCGCGTCGCGGCACCCGGCGGCGCGGCCTTGCCGCCGGATTTTGTCAAAGCCGCCTTCTGGGCCGAACAGGCCGGGTCGAAATCCCCCGCGGCACAGGCGTTGTTGGCTTACATCCTAACCTCCGGGCCGGCCGAGATGCGGGATTTGGCGCGGGCGTCGGAACTATATCGAGCCTCCGCCGAGGCGGGGAGCGCGCAGGGGCATCTTGGCGTGGCGATGGGCCTGCTGGGGGATGAGCAAAAGGTGGCGTGGGATCAGGCGCGTCCACATTTGGATCGGGCGGCCGAGGCCGATTTGCCGTTGGCGCATTATTTGTTGGGACTTGGGTTCGAGCGTGGCGCGTGGGGCGATCCGGATCTTGCGGCGGCGACGGCGGCCTATGGCCGGGCGGCGGCCGGCGGGGCGCGTCCGGGGATGGCGCGTTATGGCTTGGCGTTGTTGCAAGGGCGAGGCGTCCCATGCGATCCGGTGACAGGTGAAACCTGGCTGCGCCGGGCGGCGCTTGCGGGCGATGCCGAAGCCGCCAGTTTGGTGGGCGATATTTATGCCAAGGGTGGCGATTTGCCGCCGAATTATGCCGAAGCCGCGATTTGGTTCCGCGTTGCCGCGGAATTGGGTTACGCGCCCGCCGCCAGGGCGCTGGGGCTGTTGTATTTGACCGGCACTGGCGTGGGCAATAATCCCGAAGAAGCGGCGATGTGGTTCCGCAAGGCGGCGAAAGCGGGAGATCAGGACGCGATGGCCCGTTTGGCCAACATGGCTTTGCGGGGCAATATTGGCGAGGAAGACCGCATTCGCACCCGTGAATGGTTCGAACAGGCGGCGCGTGACGGCGATTTGGTCGCGGCCTTTAATTTTGGCGTCTGCCTGGCGGAAGGCGTGGGTATTGCCCGCAACGAGACCGAGGCGTTGGAGTGGTTGCGCCGGGCCGCCGAGAAAGTTGTGAGCGCCCAATATTGGCTGGGGCGGTTGATCGCGGAAGGTCGTGGGCAGGTCGCGGATCCGGTCCTGGGGCGGCAATGGCTGCAACGTGCCGCCGATGCTGGAATGGCCGATGCGCAGGTGGCCGTGGCCGAGATGATGGTGAATGGGCGCGGCGGATCGCGCGATCATGCCACCGCACTGGCGTTGTTCAGGAAGGCCGCCGAGACAGGGCATGTGGGCGGCGCCTTTGGCGTGGGAGCCATGCTGGGTGGTGGGCACGATGTGCCGGAGGCGCGCGACGAGGCGCTTGAGTGGTTCATGCGTGCGGCTCAGAAAAAACACGCGCACGCGCAGATGATGGTGGGTCGATATTTGGGCTATGGCGTTACCGGCCGCACCGACGTGCCCGAAGCGCTGATTTGGTTGCGCAAGGCGCGGGCCCAGGGCGTGGTGGAGGCGGATCAGGATATCCTTCTATTGAGCCAGACCCCGTCCGGGTAACAAGCTGTCTTCCGGGCATTCCGGCCCGTTCGGATTGGCGGATTTCTCGAATTTAATGGGTTGCGGGATCGTTTGTTAGACTGCACCATGGAATGTAATGGTTTGGTTAGATTATTACTTAATGGGCGACGAGCTATATGAAATGAGGCAATATGTTAGAAGCTGCTCAATCCGCACGTAATGTTGTGACCGAGGTGAAGGTCACGGCGAGCATGATGCGGCTGGATACTGGTGTGTTTTGTGTATTTCACACGCCGGGCGCCCAATCGGTGCCCGATGAGTTCGGTTTGCCCGGCATTCGCCTTTCCGTGCCGCCGGGCGTGGCTGACGGCGTGGTGAGCATTGCCACTTTTCGCCCCGATGGTTGGGTGGGCGCCGCCGATGTTGCCGCGGTGGTCAAGGTGTCGGAAGGTCCGGCGCCTGTTTTGGTAACCGTGTATCATTCGCCCACCGGTGGAGAGCCGCCGCGTTTGCAGGTGATGCGCCTGAGCGGCGATGTGAATTCGGCCGCGGCGGCTGCCACTGTTTTGACCAAAAAGCAGATCGTGGCACATATTCAGTTGCGCGGCGACGTTGGCGCTGATTTTGACGAATGGATGGGTTTGCGTGGCAGCAAGCGTTGGATCGAAGGGTTTGTGATCAATCCACCGGAAGATATCGCGTCCGAAGACATCGAATATCAGGCGGTGCTGGGACGGGACTGGCTCTCGCCCTGGTCGGAAGGCGGACAGTTCCTGGGCAGTCGCGGCATGGCGTTGCCGGTGCTTGGCTTCAAGGTCCGGCTGCGCGGCGATGCGGCGGAATTGTATGATTGTATCTATGAGGCGAGCTTTATCGATGGCACCAGTGCCGGGCCGGTGGAGAATGGTGAAGTCTGTGAAAGCGAATCACTCGCACCGCTGGAAGCCTTCATCGTCAGCCTGCGTCCGCGTGGCGCCGACCTCGATTAGGGAATCACCGGCTCGTGCGATATCTTTTCGTGCACCAGAATTTTCCTGGGCAGTATCAACATCTGTTGCAGGATATTCTTGCACGCAAGGAAGGCAACGAGGTGGTGTTTATCTCGGAGCCCAACGGCAACCACATCAGCGGGGTGCGCCGGGTGAATTATCGCATGCCGCCGAGCCGATCGCGCAATGTGCATCGCACGGTGGACGAGATAGAGGTCATGCAGATCCGCGCCGAGGAAGTAGCGCGGGTGGCGTCGAATGTGAAAGCTTTGGGGTTTGTCCCCGATGTCATCATTGGCCATCATGGTTGGGGCGAATTGCTGAACATCGAGGATGTATTTCCGGGCGTGCCGGTGATCGGGTATTTTGAATTTTATTATCACACCCACGGCGTGGATGTGGGATTCGACCCGGAATTTCCGATCGAGCCCGGATTGCTGGCCCGGGTACGAGCAAAAAATACCACCAATTTGCTGGCGCTGAACAATCCCGGCATGGGGCAATCGCCCACCGTTTGGCAGCGTTCTACCTATCCGGCGTGGGCACAAAAACAGATTCGCTTGGTGCCGGACGGGGTGCATCTGGATATCTGCAAACCGGCCCCCGAGATTTTTGAACGCGATTTCGAATTTGGCGATTGGAGGGTGGCGCCGGGGCAAAAGCTGCTGACATTCGTCTCGCGCGATCTAGAGCCCTATCGCGGGTTTCATGTGCTGATGCGCGCCTTGCCGAAATTATTGCGCGAGCGGCCCGATTTGCACGTGGCGATGGTGGGTGGCGACAAGGTGAGCTATGGCGCTCCCCCGACCCGCGGCAGTTGGCGCGAGATTTATTCCAATGAAGTGCGCGACCGGATCGACCCGTCGCGGGTGCATTTCCTGGGCCGGATCGCTTACGACGATTATGTACGGCTGTTGCAACGCTCGGACGCGCATGTGTATCTGACCTATCCGTTTGTCGCCTCATGGTCGCTGCGCGAGGCGCTGGCGATGGGCTGTGCGTTGGTGGCAAGCGACACGCCGCCGGTCACGGAATTTGTCACGCACGGCAAAAATGGCTTGCTGACGCCATGTCTGGACCCCGCCAAATTGGCCGATGCCGTGTTGGAATTGTTGGAAAACAACAGTTTGAGCGAGAAACTGCGGGCGGGTGCAGTGGCCTATGCCAAGATCCATCTGCCGATGGCAAAACATCTCAAAGCATTTCGCGCATTGGTGGCCGAGGCCGTGGGCTGAATTATTTCGGCATTTTGTGCGGCAATAAAAACGGCCCGGACGTGATGTCCGGGCCGTCTTTTGTGCAATCTGGAAGAAGCTTAAACCTTCTTGCGCGAAGATTTTGCGCCCGGACGATGCTTTACCCGCTTGCCGGGCGCGTCGCCATAAGGCGGCTTGCTGCCCGGAGCGCTGCGCCGCTCGCCATATGGCGCGGCCGCGCGGGCCGGGCGGTCGCCATCGCGTGGCGGACGCGGGGTACGCGGGGCATCGCTGTCGCGCGATGGGCGGGGAGCGTCGTTGTCACGCGGGGCACGGTAGGTGCGGGGGGCATCGCCGTCACGCGATGGGCGCGGTGTGCGCGGTGCATCCCCATCGCGCGGGGCACTGTTGCGAGGAGCGCTGTCGCGGGGGGCATAGCTGCGTTCGCGCGGGGCATATTCGCGCGGGGCGTCACGGCCTTCGCGCGAAGCCCCATCCCCACGCAGAGCGCCGTCGCGCGAAGCTCCATCACGAGGAGCGCCCTCGCGAGGAGCGCGGGGTTTGTAATCGCCGCGCGGTGCCATATCGGGTTGATCGGCGCGTTCCACTTCCACTTCGGGATTTTCAGCGCCGGCCAGCACGGTTTCGAAATGGGTCGAGGCGGTGCGGGCGATGGCGAATTTGGTTTCGCGATCGAAAATGCGAATGGCGCCGATGTCTTTGCGGGTGACATGGCCCAGGCGGCAGATCAGCGGCAGCAGCCATTTGGCGTCGGCGTTTTGGTTGCGGCCGATTTTCATGCGGAACCACACGGCATCGTCGAAGCTGGGGCGTTCCTCGTCGCCGGGCGCCGGCGGTTCGGGGGTTTCGAACTGGCCGCGGCGCAGCGGTGCGCGCGGGGTCGCGGTGGGTGAACGCACGGGGCGGTCGAACAAATCTTCGGCGGCCGGCAGGCGGGCGCGATAGAGGCGCACCAGCAGGGCGGCCAGCATTTCGGGCGAACGGCCTTGCAGCAGTTCGGTGCCGGCGGCGAGGTCTTCGGGGGTGATTTCCTCGGCCAGCAGCGTGTCGGCCAACATGCGTTCATGGTCGCGGGCGCGGATTTCGGCCACGCTGGGGGCACCGCTCCATTGCGCGGTGATGCCCGCGGCGGTGAGAAGCTGCTCGGCGCGGCGGCGTTTGGGATACGGGGTGAGCACCACCGCGATGCCCTTGCGCCCGGCGCGGCCGGTGCGGCCCGAACGATGCACCAGGATGGCGCGGTCGGTGGGCAGATCATTGTGGATCACCAGCGCGAGATCCGGCAGATCGAGACCACGGGCGGCCACATCGGTGGCCACGCACACGCGGGCGCGGCCTTCGCGCAGCGATTGCACGGCGTGGGTGCGGTCGGATTGGCTGAGTTCGCCCGAAAGGGCGACGGCGCCAAAGCCGCGTTCCACCAGATTGGCATGCAGACGGCGCACGCCGTCGCGGGTGGAGCAAAACACGATGGCGGCGCGCGGATCATAGAAGCGCAGCGTGTTGACCACCGCATGTTCCAGATCGTTCGGCGCCACTTCCATCACGCGATATTCGATGTCGCTGTGCTGTTTGTTCTTGGGAGCGGTATCGATGCGCACCGCGTTCTTTTGATAACGGCGGGCGAGCGAGACGATTTCCTTGGCGAGCGTCGCCGAGAACAACAAAGTGCGGCGGGCCGGCGGCGTGCTGTCGAGGATGAATTCGAGATCGTCGCGGAAGCCCAGATCGAGCATTTCGTCGGCCTCGTCGAGAATCAGCGCGCGCAGGCCGCCAATGTCGAGCTGGCCGCGTTCGAGATGATCGCGCAGACGGCCGGGAGTGCCGACCACGATGTGCGCGCCATCCTGCAAATTGCGTTGTTCGCGCCTGGGGTCCATGCCGCCGACGCAGGTGATGATCTTGGCGCCGGTGCCCGCATACAGCCATGCGAGTTCGGTTTGCACTTGTAAGGCAAGCTCGCGGGTGGGGGCGATCACCAGGGCGAGCGGCGTGCCCGCCCGGCCGAATTTGGCGGCGTCGCCAAGCAGGCCAGGGGCCAGCGCCAGGCCATAGGCGACAGTTTTGCCCGAGCCGGTCTCGGCGGAGACCAACAGATCATTGTCTTCGGTGCTCGCGTTAAGAACCGCTTCCTGCACTTGGGTGGGTTCATTATAGCCGCGTGCGGCCAGGGCCTCGGCCAGGGAGGGGTGGGTAGCTGGGAAGGACATGGAGCTCCAGTCGCGTGTCATGTGGGTGCGACAGGTGAGCGCGACAAACTTGTGGTCGCTGCAATGGGCGTCGCTGAGGCCGGGGGCATAGCGGTATTGGCGCGCAATTGGAAGAATAACTTGCCGCTTTGGGCTTTATGCAGATCAGCAATGCGGATTTAGAGTGACGTCGGCCCTACAACGCCTCCATCGCATCGCCCACGCTGATGCGTCCACCCTCCACGACGGTGAGATACACCCCCATATGATGATGGCCGTAAAGCCTCCGCAGTTCCTGCACCGGGCTGGCGTCGCGCGCGGCGGTGGCCGGGTTCACCTCGGTGGCGGTGCAGCGGGGGATCGAACGCAGGATGCGCACGCGGGCCTGACCCAGTTGAAACTCCCGGCCGAGCCAGGAGAGTTCTGCCCAGGGGCCGGCCCCGCTGAGGATGATGTTGGGGCGAAAGCGCAGCGCTTCCCGGGCTTTGCCGATGCGGGCGGTGAAATCATCCAGGCTGGCCTGATTGATCAGGCTGATCACCGGTTCGCCGTCGTCGGCGAAATTATGGCCGGGGACGTGATGGAATCGTGGCGTGCCGCGGGCGTCGTGGCCAAGGATTTCGCTGAGAAACCGGGCGATGGCGATGGCGCCGGCGGCGGTGAAGGGGTTTTCGGCGATGGTCGGTTGATCGGGCGCCGAGATGCACAGCAATTGTTGCGCGGGGTCGAAGCGGCTTTTGAGCTGGGCGATGTGCGCCGTGACGGCCAGGCACATGAAGTTTCTTTTGGCCAGAAATTTTGGTTGGGCGGGATCGAACGGCGCGTCGCCCTGGGCCAGGGCGAAGGCGCGGTCCCACGGGAAAATGGCGCCGTGCGTCAGGTCAATTTCATCCAGCGACTCTTGTGTTAAACCTTTGATCGGATACCGATAGAGATGTTCGATCCGCATGATGACCTCTTGGCAAATGGGATATCGGCAACCATCTGAAGTCTGGGCGGCGCTGCCTGTTGAGGGGCGTTGCCGGGCTGGGACGATGTGCGTCGCCCAGATCAACGTTGCCTAGATTACAGGGACAGAGAAGATAATGGACATTCAAAAATTCACCGAACGCGCCCAGGGCTTTTTGCAAGCGGCGCAAACCATCGCCATTCGCGAGTTTCATCAGCGGATCACCGCCGAGCATTTGCTCAAGGCGTTGCTGGACGATGAAGAGGGCGCCGCCGCCGGGCTGATCCGGGCGGCGGGCGGCCAGGCGCCGGCGGCAAAGTCGCGGGTGGATGCCGAGATCGGCAAATTCCCCAAAGTGCAGGGATCCGGTGCGGGCGATCCGCAGATTGCGCCCGATCTGGTACGGGTGCTCGACGCCGCCGAGCGCGGGGCGCAAAAGGCGGGCGATCAATTTGTCGCCCAGGATCGGTTGCTGGTGGCGTTGGCCGAAAGCGAAGGACTGAGCGGGCGGATTTTGCGCGAAGCCGGGGCGACCCCGCAGGCTTTGCTGCGCGCGGTGGATGAAGTGCGCAAGGGGCGCAAGGTTGATTCCGCCAATGCCGAAGCCAATTTCGAGGCGTTGAAGAAATATTCGCGCGACGTGACGGCGCAGGCGCGCGAGGGCAAGCTCGATCCGGTGATTGGGCGCGACGAGGAGATCCGGCGCACGATTCAGGTGCTGGCGCGGCGGACCAAGAACAATCCGGTGCTGATCGGCGAGCCGGGCGTGGGCAAGACCGCGATCGTGGAAGGTCTGGCGCTGCGCATCGTCAATGGCGACGTGCCCGAGGCGCTGCGCAACAAACGGCTGTTGGCGCTTGATCTGGGCGCCATGGTGGCGGGCGCGAAATACCGTGGCGAGTTCGAGGAACGCCTGAAATCGGTGCTGTCCGAGATCGAGGCGGCCGCGGGCGAAGTGATCCTGTTCATCGACGAGATGCACACGCTGGTGGGTGCCGGCAAGGCGGATGGGGCGATGGATGCCTCGAATTTGCTAAAGCCGGAGTTGGCGCGCGGGGCGTTGCACTGCGTTGGGGCGACCACGCTGGATGAATATCGCAAGCATGTGGAAAAAGACGCGGCATTGGCGCGGCGCTTCCAGCCGGTGTTTGTGGGCGAACCCAGTGTCGAGGATACGATTTCGATCCTGCGCGGCATCAAGGAGAAGTACGAGCTGCATCACGGCGTGCGGATTCTCGACAGCGCCCTGGTGGCGGCGGCGACGCTGTCGAACCGTTACATCAGCGATCGGTTCTTGCCCGACAAGGCGATCGATCTGGTCGATGAGGCGGCAAGCCGCTTGCGGATGCAGGTCGATAGCAAGCCCGAGGAATTGGACGAACTGGATCGGCGGCTGTTGCAGTTAAAGATCGAGCGTGAGGCCTTGCGCAAGGAAGAAGACCCCGCATCGCGCGATCGGCTGGCCAAATTGGAACATGAATTGGCCAATTTGGAAGAGCGTTCGGCGGCCCTGACCACGGCCTGGCGGGCCGAGAAAGAGCGGTTGACCGAGACGCAGAAATTGAAGGAAAAGCTGGATCAGGCCAAATCGGAGGTCGAGGTGGCTCAGCGCAAGGGCGATCTGGGACGGGCCTCGGAGTTGATGTATGGCGTGATCCCGGAATTGGAGCGCAAGATTACCGACGAGCACGGCGACGACGCGCGCTTGGTGAACGAGGCGGTCGATGCCGAGCAGATCGCCGGGGTGGTGTCGCGTTGGACCGGGGTGCCGGTGGATCGGATGCTGGAAGGCGAACGCGCCAAGCTGCTGCGGATGGAAGATGAACTGCGGCGACGGGTGGTGGGGCAGGAGGCCGCGCTGAAGGCGGTGGCCAATGCCGTGCGGCGGGCGCGAGCGGGGTTGCAAGATCCGCACCGGCCGATCGGCAGCTTTTTGTTCCTGGGCCCAACCGGCGTGGGCAAGACCGAACTCACCAAGGCTTTGGCCGAATTCCTGTTCGATGACGAGCGGGCGATGGTGCGCATCGACATGAGCGAGTTCATGGAAAAACACGCCGTGTCGCGGTTGATCGGCGCGCCGCCGGGCTATGTCGGCTATGAAGAAGGCGGCGTGCTCACCGAAGCGGTGCGGCGCCGGCCCTATCAGGTGATCCTGTTCGACGAGGTCGAAAAGGCCCACGAGGATGTGTTCAACATCCTGCTGCAAGTGCTGGACGATGGGCGTCTGACCGATGGGCAGGGGCGGACGGTGGATTTCCGCAATTGCATCATCGTGCTCACCAGCAATCTGGGCAGCGAGTTCCTGGCGTCTTTGCCCGACGGCGCGGATGTCGGTTTGGTGGAGGGCAAGGTGATGAACTTGGTGCGGGCGCATTTCCGCCCCGAATTCCTCAATCGCCTCGACGAGATCGTGCTGTTCAATCGTTTGCAGCGGTCGGATATGGCGCGGATCGTTGAAATTCAGTTGGGACATCTGCGTGGTTTGCTGGCCGACCGCAAGATCGGCATCGAACTCGATTCGCTGGCGCTGGATTGGCTGGCCAACGAGGGTTACGACCCGGTTTATGGGGCGCGGCCGTTGAAACGGGTGATTCAGCGCTCGCTGCAAAACCCGCTGGCCGGGCAGGTGCTGGAAGGTTTGGTGAAGGATGGCGACGTGGTGAAGGTGACCGCCCGGATGGATGGGCTGGAATTTGCCATCTGAATCGAGCGCGAATGATGCCGTACAAGCCGGGTGAAAGCCCGGCTTGTCGCATTTATGACGCCATGCCATGCCGGGATTGCGGGGCAAAATGCTTCAATACCCAACTATCCACAGCCCAACCATCTTGTCGCACTGCATCAATTCAGCTACACCGTGTCGCCTTCCGGGCGGGCCGGGTGCCTGGCGGGCCTTGCACCAAAATTTCAGGTTTGGTGTTATTGTCCCCCCAACC
>JAJZHU010000317.1 GCA_021798375.1 Pseudomonadota bacterium
TGGTGAGTTCACCCCCCGAATGGGCCAAGGTCAGGTTGCCTTTCAGTCGAATACGGTAAGACCATCCGGCCTGCTGGCACCAGCCGATGAGCCCTGCCGTGCCATAAAAGCGATCCGCCGCCAGCATTATGGCGATACCTTCGGGCAACCACGCCTTGACGCCATCCAACAACTCTTTTTGGACATCAAAGCCGATATTGCCTTGCACGGACCGCACTCGCCACGCCACCGGAACGGCACGTTTGCGCACACGCACAGAGACCATCAAAACTTCGCGCCCTTCATTGATATGACTTTGATCCATCTGCAAAATAACGGTCTCGCCAGACGAGGCCAGACGTTCAATCACTTGCTGCGCATAGGGCCGGATCGTGGCGTCAACATCCGTCTTGTCGTTCTTTAGCTGGCGCTCCAGATACTGGTAGCGATCATGGGCCGTGCCGATCTCGCGCGGCAATGACGCTGCCAATTCCATCAAATTGGCGCTGCGCACCTCCAGCATGATACCCGCCAACGTCGTCAGTCCCTCGCGCCGCGATTTGTGATAGAAAGGATGGCGACGCCCAAAATCAGCATCTATCGCCGCAATCAACTCTGACGACACTCCCACCAGAACCCCCAAAATCCATGGAGACTCCTTGAATCACACAAGATTCAGTAAAATCAAGAGAAATTGACGGGTGGTAAGGTGCCCTCATGCATGTTGCTGGCAAAATTTGTTATTCTATGAGACGATCACCATATCTATCGCGGATGAGAGATATTGATCATGCTGAAAGAACGGGAAGTACTTTTGCGTGACTATGCCGCTGGCGTTGTTTCCTGGTCATCATTGCGGGAACGTGGCTTCGATGATTACGTATCCGTGCTCGCGGGCTTGGGGGAGCTTCACCTCCGTCCCCCGGTGGCGCCGATGGAAGGGCCGAATGTGGCCGCACGCGAACGCGGACGCGCGATCATCCGCCGGGCGCTCGCCCAGCAACGGCCGTGACCGAGGCCTTCAGCCTTATCGTTACCGATACGTCGCCGCTCTTTACGCTGGTGCTGGCGGATTCGCTCGATGCGCTGCTCCGCCCCAACTTGCCGATCAATATTCCCGATGCGGTCTATATCGAGGCCACCCGGGTGCATGGTGCGCCAGGGGCGGAACAGATCGTGGCGTGGATCAATGATCACCTCGATCAGGTCCGCATCGTGCCGACAGACATCGGCATCGACCAGCAGCGCAGACTGGAAGAAGGCCGCTCTACCCGTGGATTGGGGGAACTGGCAGCGATCGAAACATTGGAGCGATACTTGCGCGCCAACCCACGGGCCGAGGCACTGTTGCTGTTCGAAGATACCGACGTGATGAAACGCCGGGCGATCGTTGACGAAAGAGTCAGTCTGATCAGCACGGGAGATTTTCTGCGGGAACTCGAATTGGCACATATGATCCAATCGACGGATTACATTCTCGACCAGGCGGCGGCGCAGGGCCGGAATGTAGAGAAGCAACGAATGCCGGGTCAGGACGCGGCGACCCGGGAGCGGTTGCGGCGGCAGATGCGGGGGCACAAGGATTAAGCGCTATTGCGCCTCCCGGATTACGCGAAATTCAAACCCGTCATCGGCTATGCAGCTTGCTGTTTCCTCGGTCTTCCGCCGCGTTTGCCGTTGGCTTTGGATGCGTTGGCCCGTGCCACGGCGCGGCTCATCGCCGTGGAACCAAGCTGATCGGCCAAGAGGGCGGGGATTGAAATATCCGCGTCCAGGCTCTTGACATGGATGCCGTAGCCGCCACCTTGCACCTCGATCCTGCCCAGATCTTCCGGCTTCGCATTCTCCAGTCCTGGCAGAACGGATAAGGGAAAACCGACCATGGCGCCGTTGTTCAAAGTGATCATGACCCGTTCGGCGCGACGGTCATAGCGAGCGCTCACGGCCAACAGCAACCGCTTCATCTTCTGTGCCGTCCGGCGCGTGACGGCCGCAAATTCCTGCTCGGTAGGGAGGATGAACTCAGCCATGGTAATGTCTCCAGATTGCGTAGATCGCGGAAAGCTCGCGCGCCACGGCCTCACCGATGGCGGCGATATCCTTTTCTTTAGAGCATGATCGCCGCAGGTTGAATAACACGTAGGCGTGAATCATGCGTAAAAACAAAAAGCTAGAGCACGTTCGTCGCACGTATATGGTTCAACGTGATCCGAACGTGCTCTAAAGCCCTTCTGCTCGACGAGCGTGACCGGGCCGTTAGGCTCATTAAGGTTAAACTTCGCCAGCGCGCCTCCCGGTCCAACCGCGTGGACATGAGGTGGCGGATGATCGTTGGGATAGATCACGACGCGGGCGTTTTTGACACGGAGGACTGGCGGTACATCCCATCCTAACAGAAACCTAGATCGTGTGCTAGGTTATTTCAGGTGATCCTGGCAATAGCCGCACACCCGTTTTATCAGTGCCGCTTTATCAACCAAACGCTCTCCCGCGCCGGGCAGGCGCCCCTGATGCCGCCTGGCACCTCGCGCGTTTCGGCACGCTCCAACCGGTGGGTGGCGCCATAAAGCGCCCGCACCTCGGGCTCCGCCACCGAAAAGGGTGGCCCCGACTGGCGCGTCTGGTCATATTCGAACGTCACCAGCAATTGGCGGGCGGCGGCGGTCACGGCGACGAGATGCGCCGCATAGCGCTCGCGCAGCGGTGCCGGCAGAGCGACCAGGGCGGCGCGGTCATAGACGGCATCGACCGAGCCCAGCGTCTCCTGGTCGAGATCGAAAATATCGCCGACGAACAATGTCACGCCCTCGGCCTCGAAACGCTCCATCTGTCCGCTCCATGAGACCACCGGCGTGAGTCCTTGCTCGGCAAAGAACTGTTCCACCGCCAGCCGGCTCAACTCGGCGCCGACAACCTTAAAGCCCTGAGCGCCAAGCCAGCACATGTCCTGGCTCTTGCCGCAGAGCGGCACGAAGACGCGCCCACCCGGCGGCACGCCCAGATCCGCGAAATGGGCCACCAGCAGCGAGTTCGCCACGCCCTCGTGAAAGCCGATCTGGTTGTTTTGCCACCGCGTGAGCCAGAAATCCCGATCCATCGTCTCATGCCTTCCCTGCATTGATTCGGGCCAGGATAACGCCTTCCATAACCATAGGCTATTCGCGCTTCA
>JAJZHU010000318.1 GCA_021798375.1 Pseudomonadota bacterium
GCGTAGCAAAACCGCATCGAGCGCCGCCTCGATGGCCCTTTGCAACAGTGCCGGGAACTCACCGTTGGCATCTTTGGCGACGTAATCGACGGCGCCCGCCTTCAGCGCCGCAATCGCTACCTGGCCATCCTGCGTCGCCGTGACGTAAATCACCGGCGGCGGGTGCGGCAGATTGCGAATGCAGGCCAGCGTCTCCAGCCCGTCCTGGCTGGGCATGTAATGGTCCAGCGCGACGATATCGATGCCGCCCTGGGCTATGCGCGCCACGCCGCTGGCGCCGTCGAGCGCGATCTCGACGCTATAGCCCCGGCGTTGCATCTCCTTCTGCACCAGGCGGCACAGGCCCGGATCATCGTCGATGTAAAGAATACGCGCGTTTCTGTGTGGCATCAGATCGCCTCGGGAATCTGCATCACATACATGAACATGCCAAATTGCTGGATCGCATTGGCGAATTTTTCGTAATCGACCGGTTTGGTGACATAAACGTTGCAACCAAGATCATAGCAGCGCTGGATTTCCGATTTGTCGTCGGTGGTGGTCAGCACCACCACCGGCGATACGCGCAGATGCTCGTTCTCCTTGATGCGTTTCAGGATGTCGATGCCGGACATGTCCGGCAAATTGAGATCCAGCAGCACCAGCAACGGGCGGCCTTTGTTAACGGCACCCGACCCATCGGGCCCAAACAGGTAGGAGAGCGCATTGGCGCCATCGTTCAGGATCACGATCTCGTTGTGGACCCCTGCGCGGCGCAGGTTTTTTTCGATGAGGCGGGCGTGGCCTTCATCGTCTTCGATCATCGCGATTACCACCGGGTAGGTCATGGCATTGTCTCACTTTCAGTCTGGAGCCATCGTTTGGGCAAGGTTACTTTGAATATGGTGCCGGAGCCCAATTCGCTTTCGACGGCGATCGAACCTCCAAGACGCCGCACCAGCGTGCGCGCATGGGCAAGCCCCATGCCGTCGCCGGGCCGGTCTTGCACGCCGGCACGGCGGAACAGATCGAAAATGCGTTCGCGGTCTTTGTTGTCGATGCCGCGACCGTTGTCGTGAATTTCATAGCTGATCGCACCACCCGCTTCGAGCGCGCGGACATCGATGCTGCCCGGCACGTCGGGCCGCAGATATTTGACGGCGTTATCCATCAGATTCGAGAATACCTGTTCCAGCGCCAGGCGGTCGCTGGTGATCGGGGGGAGTTCGCCGATGCTGATCTTGGCGTTGACCGCCTGGGCTTGATAGGCCAGGGCGTCCACGGTCGAGCGCAGCAATTGCGACATGTCGATGAATTGCGGTTGGAATTGCCGCTGTCCCTCACGCGATAGTTTGAGCAGGGCGCCGATGAGGCGGTCCATCTTGGCAACCGAGGATTTGATGAAACTCAGGGCCTCTTCCACATCGGTGCGCAGGGCGTCGTCGTTGTCATCGGGCTTGGCGCCGCCGATCTGTGCCCGCAGCGCTGCCAGGCGTTCGAACACCTGCTTGCGCCAGAAATCGAGTTCGCTGGCGAATCCCATGATATTGACCAACGGCGAGCGCAGATCGTGACTGACGACATGGGCGAATCGCTGAATTTCCTCGTTCGCTTCGCGCAAGCGCCGATCGAGCTTTTTTTGTTCGGCCTCGACCAGTTTGCGCGCGGTGTTGTCGGTGCCGATCAACAGATAGCCGATGATGGATTCCTGCGCATCGCGCAGCGCGGTAACGGACACCACCGCCGGCAAGCGGCTGCCGTCCTTGCGGATATAGGTGAGTTCGTAAATATCCTCGATCCCGCGTGAAGCTTTGAACACCAGGGCCTCGAAACCGGGGGTGATCGGCGTTCCCAGTTCGAGGCTGAGTGCCGCGGCGCGGGCGATCACTTCCTCGGGATCGGAAATATCGGCCGGGGTGATCTTGTTGATCACTTCGGCGGCGGTGTAGCCCAGCATACGCTCGGCGCCGACATTGAAGATTTGAATCACCCCCTTGGCGTCGGTGGCGATGCTGGAGAAATTGGCGCTGCTGAGAATTGCTTTTTGCAAGGCGCCGGCCTTGAGCAATGCCTCTTCGGCCAGCTTGCGCGTGTTCAGATCGCCGCTTTCCCCGTTGTCGCGTGCGGCGGATTCGATTTTGGCCATTTTTTATTCTATTCAGTTGCGGAACGGTTAAACAGCCAGCAGTTTGTCGTAGGAAATTTGCAGTTGTTGCGGCGTGTAGGGCTTGCGAATGTAATGTCCGCCCACGACAAAGGAATTCTTCATCTTGTCGGTGATCTGGTTGCCGGTGGTATAAAGCACGCGCAATCCCGGCCGGAGTGCTACCGCCAGTTGCGCCAGTTCGCAGCCGCCATGGACGGACTGATGCAGATAAATGTCGGTGAACAGCAGGTCGATGGGCTGATCGGCGCGCAGGATACGCAGCGCCGCATCGACTCCGTCGGCCAGAAACGTGTGATGGCCCCAGCCATCGACCATCATGCCCGCCAGTTCGCGGATAAAAGCATCATCTTCGACAATCAACACAATGGCCATACGGTCCCCCTCAAGATCAGAGCCCGCGGGCACGGGTAAACCGGAACTAAGGGCCGATCGCGCGGACAAATCAATCTTCGGATAATACTCATGCGGGGTGGCAATTCCGCGTGAGCCGCACGGAGCGTTGCGAGCGGAACCGGTGGAGGCAGTCTCCACGGGCCAATTCGGCTATTCGACCTCCACGCAGGTGGCGGCCCGCCTGTTACATGCGGTGAATGCGACGGACAGCATTGCGGCGGACGCGGCATCTTACATTGAAACTGCCGCGCGCCTTGCCCCGGCGATCATGAGTATTCAGCGGCGGGTTGCTTGATAGGCGAGATTGTTGCGCAAGCGAACCGCGGGGATCCGGGCATGCGACATGTGGAAATTGGAGGACATCACGCGCTCGACGACGGCCAAGACATGCGCGGCGGTGACGCCATCTGCTTGCATGACCGCCTGGGTGACGGGGTCTGACAGCAGATCGGCCAGGGCGGGAAACGAACCACCGGTGAAGGGTGGATATGGCAACGGACGCATGCGCCTTTCCTCCTTGTTGATTTTCTCCATCATCATTCATGTTTAGAAGCCTGGCGCGCATTTGCGTGTATGGAATTGCGGATTTCTGTTCAGAATTGTGGGTTT
>JAJZHU010000319.1 GCA_021798375.1 Pseudomonadota bacterium
TATAAACTACGCAACGTGTAAGGATCTAAAATTAATAAAAGTTTTTTGCTGCTTTTTTTCAAAAAAGAAGATGCCTATCTTTCCTCTAGAGCACGTTCGGATCACGTTGAACCATATACGTGCGACGAACGTGCTCTAGCATTTTGTTTTTACGCATGATTCACGCCTACGTGTTATTCAACCTGCGGCGATCATGCTCTAATTATTAATTTAAATCATATTCGCTTTTGAAATAGCCTTCCAAAACTTCCTGCTTGCCAAACCCATCAAAAACGCTTTGGCTAACCTCGCCCGGAAAATCATCTTGGAGGGCCGTTTCATGCCTGATCCCGGTTTCTGGAAACGATCAACGGCGGCGTTGCTGGCCGATCTTGCGACCTCGGATCAAGGTCTGACCTCGCCAGAGGCGGCGCTGCGTCTGGCGCGTTATGGCCGCAACGATGCCGCCGCGCCGAAACGAGCCGCGGCCTGGCTTCGACTGCTCAAGCGTCTGGGCAACCCTCTGGTCGTCATCCTTTTGATCGCCAGCGGGCTTTCGGCGGTGACGGGCGATGTCGCCAGTTTTGTGATTATCACCGCGATCGTGTTGCTTTCGGTGCTGTTGGATTTTGTGCAGGAGAGCCGCGCGCAGACCGCGGTCGATGCGCTGCGTGAACAGGTGGCGCTGCGCGCGGATGTGCGCCGCGACGGTGTTGAAGCCAGCCTGCCGGCCGCGCAACTGGTCCCGGGCGATATCGTAAGGCTTTCCGCCGGCGATCTGGTCCCGGCTGACGGCGTGCTGTTGTCCGCCCACGATCTATTCGTGAACCAGGCATTGCTCACCGGCGAATCCTACCCGGTTGAAAAGCGCGCCGCCGATCAGGGCGATCCGGCAAGCGAGATCAGCGAAGTGGGTTGTATCGCGCTGGCCGGCACCTCGGTGATTTCGGGCAGTGCCGTATTGCTGGTTTGCCGAACCGGGCGGGAGACAATGCTCGGGCAATTGGCCGATACGTTGATCGCCAAGCCGCCGCCAACCTCGTTTGAAATCGGGCTGCGGCGGTTCAGCATGTTGATTTTGTGGATTACGCTGGTGCTCGTGATGTTGGTCATGGCGGAAAGCATGGCGTTTCACCGGCCCTGGATCCAGGCTTTGGTGTTTGCCCTGGCGCTTGCGGTCGGGTTGACCCCGGAATTGCTGCCGATGATCATGACGATCACGCTCGCGCGCGGCGCGGTTCGGTTATCGCATCAACAGGTGATCGTCAAAAATCTGCCGTCGATCCATAATCTGGGGGCGATGGACGTGCTCTGCACCGACAAAACCGGCACCCTCACCGAGGCGCGTATCGCGCTGACAAAGCATGTCGATATGGCGGGCAACGACAGCCCGCGCGTGCTGACCCTCGCCTGGCTGAACAGCCATTTCGAGAGTGGTCTGAAAAGCCCGCTCGACGATGCCATTCTGGCGCACGAAACAATCGATCCCGCGCCGTGGCGAAAGATCGACGAAGTGCCGTTCGATTTCGAGCGCCGCCGCGTTTCCGTGCTGCTCGAACGCGACGGGGCGCGGACGTTGATTCTCAAAGGCGCGCCCGAGGATGTGATGCGGCTGTGCACCTTCACCGAGATGCCCGACGGCACCACGCAGGCGTTGACCGACGATTTGCGCGCGCAACTGCGGACCAGTTTCGATCTGTGGAGCGCCCAGGGCTTTCGGTTGCTTGGCATCGCCAGTCGCGCCGAGGCGGCGGATCAGGCGACGGCGGTATTGACCGACGAAAAAGACCTCGCCTTTGCGGGGTTTGCGGTGTTTCTCGACCCACCCAAGGTCTCGGCCGGAAAGGCGCTGGCGGCGCTGGCGGCGGCTGGCGTTGTGGTGAAGGTGCTGACCGGCGACAACGAACAGGTGGCGCGCCATCTTTGTGCCGAACTGGGCTTTGATGCCGGGCAGGCGCTGAACGGCACCGAACTCGCGGCGCTTAGTGACGAAGCCCTGATCGGGCGTCTGGCGACGACGCGGTTGTTCTGTCGTGTGACGCCGCAGCAAAAGCTGCGCGTGATCCTGGCTTTGAAGCGGATGGGGCAGACGGTCGGCTTTCTTGGCGACGGGATCAACGATGCGCCCGCCCTGCACGCGGCGGATGTCGGCATTTCGGTCGATAGTGCGGCGGATGTCGCCAAGGCGGCGGCGGAGATCGTTCTTTTGGAACAGGATCTGGGCGTGGTCCACGCGGGCGTGATGGAGGGACGGCGCACCATCGTCAACACCGGCAAATACATATTGATGGCCAGCAGTGCCAATTTCGGCAATATCTTCAGCATGGTTCTGGCCGGTTTGATCCTGCCTTTCCTTCCGCTGCTGCCGATCCAGGTGCTGCTGACGAACCTGATCTATGATTTCGCCCAGACCGGTTTGCCGCTCGATAATGTTGATTCCGAAGCGACCCTGCGCCCAATCCATTGGGAAATCCGCCTGATCGAGCGTTTCATGATCGTGATGGGTCCGATCAGCACATTGTTCGACGTGATCACCTTCGCCGTGTTGCTGCTGGCGTTTCATGCCGGCGAGCCATTTTTCCGCACCGGCTGGTTTATCGAATCATTGGTGACGCAGATCCTGATGATTTTCACCGTGCGCACCCGGCGGCATTTGTTCGCCAGCAAGCCAGGGCGCGCCGTGGTGATGCTGGCGTTTGGCACGGCGGCGCTGACCCTGGCGTTGCCGTTCCTGCCGGGAATTGGCAGATGGTTTGAATTTACCCATCCTCCCGCTGCCTATTTCGCCTATCTGGCGGTGGTGGTGGCCGCGTTCCTGGTGAGCAGCGAATTGATGAAGCGGGTGTTTTACGCGCGCATCGCGCCGGCGATTGGGCGGTAGGCGTGAGGCTTCGGTGGACGCCCGAGCTGAACAAGATCGTCGCGAGGTTCGGGAATAATTGGCACCATAACCCCCTATGTCAGAAAGAGGCGGTGGCGGAAGGCTCGATCAGCCGTGCCCAGTTGATGTGATGTTGGAGGCGTATTCCCATCTCGTTGGCGGGATCGAGTTGCATTGCGCGGGTGAGAAATGGTTGCGCTTCGTCCGGTTGCGCCAGGCGATGATGGCACATCGCCAGATTGATCAGGCTGGCGGCGTCGGTGCCGAAG
>JAJZHU010000320.1 GCA_021798375.1 Pseudomonadota bacterium
ATAAAACCTGTCCGCCAGGGCGGAAATGCCCCACCAGAACAACAAAAACAGCGCGAGATCCCGCAACCCCGACTGCCACAAGATCGAATCGGCGGGTAGCCGCTGCAACAATTTATGCGCGCCGTAAGACAGCAAGCCGGCGAGCGCGGCCCACATAAGGGCCGCCGGAACGAACACGCCGAATATATGAATTTCTTCAATCATGCCGATATCCGCGGTGAAGTTTCAGAAGGAACGTAGGCGGACGCGGCCGGAAACAGATTGCAGCGAACACCGACCAGCGCCAGAATTGCCTGATGACGCAGTGCATCCTGATCGAGCGTGGGAATGCTCATCAGAGCCGCGTCGATGGCGCGCAACAGCGAATGCGCCGGTGGCGACGCTGTGCCGGTGGCGGCGCGACGGCGAAAAAATTCGGCGATTTCGTCAAGCATCTGGTTGATGGCGCGGCGCGCCTCTCCGGCGGCGAAATCGGCGGCCCGCCGTAAATGGAGCAAGTTGCGGCCGACACGCAAATCGGCCAAACCATCGACACCATGCAGCGCATCCCCTGGCGCCGCCAATGCCATGCGCGCGGCGATTTGTCCCAGCCGATCGATCGCCCGCGAGGTCCAGACGCCGGAATCCAGCCGCTGGCGGCTGTTGGCGAGGGCCGCGAGATCGCGCCAGGTGCCGCGGATCATCCGGTGAGCGACCCATCTGGTCCCCACCGAACGAAATAATCTGGTGACGGCGATGGTGGTGATGATGCCGCCGACCTGTGCCAGGCCGACGTTGACGAAGACGCCGAAATCGGCCTGAAAGCGATCGAGGAAGCCCAGGGCGACGATCAGACAGGAAAACATCGGCAGAGCGAGCGCCGAGCGGGCCGGATCGGCTTGAATATAGCCGATCGCCAACAACGCGGGCGCCAGAACCAGCGACAACATCATATATCCGTCAACACACGGCAAAATGACGAAATTATAGAAGGCCGCCAGCGGAAAGGTGACCAGTGTAGCGCCCAGATACCGCCGGATCTGCGGCGCGGGATCTTCCTGCGCGGCGAAAGAACAAGTGATCAGGGCGGCAAAAGCGGCCGTGGCGGCGCCCGCTGGCCACTCCAGCGCGATCCAGATGGTGCAATAGATGATGATGGCCGCGGCGGTGGCAAGCCCACTCAGGATAGGCAGCGTGTGATCGCGCGCCATGGGAAATGGCCGCGGTTTGATCCCTTTGGGAAGCCGTGGCCGCGTCTTCGTTGGAACGGTGTTTTCCAATGAATAAACCAGCAGCCGGCTTTCCTGCTGGGCCTCCACGAACTCAGCCATGCGTTCACACAGGCTGGCGGTCAGCAGCGCATCCCAATTGGCGCCGTGATCATAACGGCAAGCCAGGGTGCGGCATCGCGCGGCGATTTCCGCGGCCACTTCGGGCGGAGAATCGATCGGGCCGGACAGCCATTGGTTGATGGCTTCGATCGGCGGCATCAGATCCGGTTCGATCGCGTGATGGATCCGCAGCATATCCAGCCGATTGGCCGCCGCCGACGCCAGCGGCAGCAACAGCGCCAGCCGCTCTTGCAGGGCACCCACCAGCCATCGCGTTGTCCCCGCGGCCAGTGTATCGGATGGGAGATGGATGGCCATCATGCCAAGCTCGGTGATGTCGGCGGCCAGACGCTTGCGATGCTCGTATTCCAGCCTGGTGTGGCGGGTGTCCAATGCCTCGATGGTCCATTCGGCGGCATCTCGCAGAAATGTTTCGGCCCGTTCCCGAATGATCGGCGTGACCGTCCAAGGCTGCAAGATACCATGAACCAGAGTAACGGACACGATCGCCACGGTCATTTCCTCGACGCGAGAAATCGTGGTGGTGAAAATCTGGCCGGGATCATCGACGTAGGGAAAAGCGATAACGGCGGCACTGAAGCCGGCCATTTGAAACAGGAACGCGCGCGGCGTGCGATCGAGAACGGCAAAATACAGGCATAGCCCGGTCCAGCCCGCCAGGCATAACACCAGCAGTTCGGGCGAATTTTGCAAATTGGGAACCAGCACCACCGTAACGATCGCCCCGAGCAAAATGCCGCCCAGGCGGTAAAATACTTTGGGCCGAAACGACCCCGACATGGGCTGCGCGGTGACATAGACAGTCAACAGCGCCCACCACGGACGCGGCAGACTGGCGGCGAAGGCAATGCCAAGGGTGATAATCGCCGCAATGCAACTGCTCAGGGAAAATAGAAATTTCTGCGGATCGATCACCAACAGCGATGGGCGCACCCGCGCGTGCGAGGGATTTATGGCCATTGCTTAACGCAGTTGTCCTGGGACAGGGCGGGCAGAATTAGGAGCGTCTGATTCAATAACGCATCCCCACTCCTGGCAGACCATGTCGCTCAATGGCGCGGGATTGCCCGACATTGAATCTTTTTGCCCGTCGCCGCACGGCCTAACCCTATGTTATAAAAAGCACAATAATTGTCCCAAGATCGCATTGCGATCGACGCCAGACGAATATTGCGCCTGCCTGGTTCCATCTCGCACAGGCGCGTAACGTACGCAAATTCATATTATTGACTATTAGCAGCAATAAATTTGATGTTAAATTGGGAGATCAGTGTTGACCCAGGCTGATTGCGGGCGAAAAATGGGCTGCCCTCATGCCACAGCAATCGTCGCCTGACTTGTTCCACTCAGGCGACGCAAAACGATTTCATGGCTGGATAACCACCATCGTCACGATCAGCACGACCAGACCGAGCGGGATTGCCATGGCGGCCTGATAAAATCGCACGCTGTGCCGCGCGCCGCCGCCCCGCAACTGTCGCCGCCAGGCCGACAACGCGCCATGATACCACGACATCAGCAGCACCGCGGTGAATTTGGCCCGCCACCACCACGCATCCCACGAGATTGCACCCGGTGTCAGGATCAGCAGAATGCCGAAACCCCAAGCCGCATACATCGTCGGATTAACGATCTTTTTAAAAATCAACCGCTCCAGTTCCGCAAAGCCCGCTTGCTCGGCCAGAGTGGGGCCGATGGCGCGATGCCTTGCATAGATCACCGGCAGGAGAATCATCCCCGCCATCCACATGATGACCGCGATCACATGACCTGCCAGCAAAAACAAA
>JAJZHU010000036.1 GCA_021798375.1 Pseudomonadota bacterium
GGATTTTCACCTCGGGGCGGCCGATGTTGACCATGGGTTCGATGGTGAAGAACATCCCGGGTTTGAGCACGGCGCCTTCGCCGGGGCGGCCGAAATGCAGCACGTTGGGTGGGGCGTGGAAAATGCGGCCAATGCCGTGGCCGCAGAAATCGCGCACCACGCTGAAGCGGTTGGATTCGACATAGGTTTGGATGGCGTGGCCGATATCGCCGAAGGTGGCGCCGGGGCGGGCGGCGGCGATGCCGAGCATGAGGGATTGGTAGGTGACATCCATCAGTTTGCGGGCGCGCAAGGAGGGCTTGCCGGCGGCGTACATGCGGCTCGTATCGCCATGCCAGCCGTTTAGGATGACGGTTATGTCGATGTTTAGAATGTCGCCGTCGACCAGGCGGCGATCGCCGGGGATGCCGTGGCAGACGACATGGTTGATCGAGACGCAGGTGGATTTGGGGTAGCCGCGATAGCCCAGGGGGGCGGGAATGGCGCCGTGGGCGATGATGAAGTCGTGGCAGGTCTGGTCGAGTTCACCGGTGGTGACGCCGACACGGACGTGGGGGGCGATCATATCGAGTGTTTCGGCCGCCAGACGGCCTGCCGCGCGCATGGGGGCGAAGTCTTCAGCCTGGTGAATGGTGATGTGCCGTTGTTCGCTGCCGCCATCCATGGGCGTTACTCCGTAATGTCATCCGATAGATCTGGAAAATGCGTGCGGCGACCCGTTCGCGCAAGATGTTAATGCGCGCAGTACGGAAGCATTTTTCAGATATTTATGCGTTAGCGGCTGGCAACGCGATTGAGCGGGGGAATGATGGCGCAACCGCTGTGGCGGTGGCAGTAGGCGGTTGCATCGTTTTGGTGCAGACCGTTGATTTTGGCGCGGTAGATTATGTGGCCTCTGACGCTGACGCGTTCGATGCGCGGATCGCCATCGATTTTGCGCGCGGCCTGGTTGGCGGCGCGGACCGCGTTGGATTCGTTGGTGAAACTGCCGAGCTGGATGGTCCAGTTGGCGCCGCCGGAGCGGGTGTGACGGGGTGGCGAGGCGGGGAGGGAAGCGGCTTCGGCCGAGGCGATCAGATGCGGGAAATGGTGCCTGGGTTTGGTTGTGTTGGCAGCGATGGCGACCGTGGGTTCGTGGACGGCGGAGGGAGCGATGTTGAGTTTGGCATAGCCATCGTTGAGGATGGCGACCATGCGGCTGTCGCGCGCGGGGTTCGAGGGAGCGCCGAGAATGACGCCGATCAGGCGGACGTTGCCATTGACGGCCGAGGTGACGAGATTGTGGCCGGCGGCATCGGTGTAGCCGGTTTTCATGCCGTCAGCGCCGGGATAGGATTTGAGCAGGTGATCGTGGTTGGCGATCATCTGCCCGCGCCAGACGAAGCTGGGGGTGCTGAACAGCCGGTATTGGTCGGGGAAATCGCGCACCAGGTGGCGGGCAAGCAGGGCGAGATCGGCGGCTGTGGTGACCTGGCCGGAATCCGGCAGGCCGGAGGCGTTGCGGAAATAGGTGCGTGTCATGCCAAGCGCGTGGGCGCGCAAGGTCATCATTTGGGCGAAATGTTCTTCGGAGCCGCCCATCAGTTCACCCAGGGCACATGCCGCATCATTGGCGGATTTGGTGACCAGTGCCAGCATGGCTTGGCGAACGGTGATGTTGCTGCCGGGAACCAGGCCGAGTTTCGAGGGGGCCTGGCTGGCGGCGTGGGGCGAGACGGGGACGCGTTCATCGTCGGTGATGCGGTGATCCCGCAACGCCTCGAAGGCCAGGTAGAGGGTCATCATTTTGGTCAGCGAGGCCGGGTAGCGTTCGGCGTCGGGGTTGACGGATGAGAGGACCTGGCCCGTGGCGGCATCGATGACGATCGAGGAGAAATGATCTGAGGGGAGTTGGGTTGAGGCTTGCGCGGTCGTTGGACGCGAGAAGACACACAGGCTTGCCGCCACAACACACGCAAGAAGGCGAATGCGGATCATGGATTTGAGGGCGTTTTTAGGCTGATCGCCCTTGGTTGGCCGGTTTGGCTGCATGATGGAGAGTGACCTCGCGCTTGAAAACGGTGTGCGTGCGGGTGAATCTAGTCGTTTGAGGGGGGCTGTGTCTAGTGATAAGCGTGTCTTTCCAGGGAGAAAAACTTTCAGTTCGTGTGGGTTAACAAAAGACCTTCATCTTGCGGCGGTGCGTCCTTTGGGGGTTGGCCGATGGTTGGCCGAATGGCTGACGCGACGGTTGAAGGGGCATTGTGCAGCGCACAAAAAGCTTGACGGAGGAGAGGGCGCGACGTAGAAGGGGGGCGTTGCTGCATCGCAACATACTCGCTTGTTTCGGGGAATTGGCTGGGCGCGATGGTCGCGTCATCTGATCTCTGAATTCCATGCGACGCTACGGAATTTTGATCGAGGGACTCCTGCCGTTTTGAGGCCAGTCTCTGTCGTGTCTTGGTGCGGAAGGAAGCGAATGATGGCCGTACGTAAACAGAGTGCCGCTGCTGTGGAGAAGATCCCGGCTTCGGTTGAACAACAACAAACCGCCACCGTGGAAGTTGTCCAGGCGTCGGTCGAACAGGGGACTAAGGTTATGACCGAACAATTCGGGATTTCTCAGGCGAAAGTTAAAGAGGGCATGGAAAAGGCGATTAAGACCACCGAAGATCTGGTGGCCTTCAATCAGGGCACCATGGAAGCATTTGTGAAGTCGAGCCAAATTCTGGCGACCGGCTTGCAGGATCTTTCCAAGCAGTTCGCTGCGACGGCCCAGGCTTCGGTTGAAGAAGCCGTTTCGACCTTCAAGGCGTTTTCGGGTGTGAAGTCGTTGAAGGATGCGCTGGATTTGCAGAGCGCCGCGACGAAATCCAGCATGGAAAAGGCGATCGCGCAAAGCAGCAAGTTGAGCGATGCTTCGGTGAAGTTGGCCGAACAGGCTTTTGCGCCGCTGACCCAGCGTTTTACCTTGGCGGCTGAGAAGTTCACCAAGACGGTCTAATTTGACCCCTGCGGGTTAAAGTGGATGAGAAGGCCCGGACCTTGGTTGGTCCGGGCCTTTTTGCGTTGGGGCTTTGCTTTGTTGGAGGAGGGGCTTTAACGTGGCGGGCGGCTTCTGATATTATCCATCTATGGGCGCGAATTTGGCTGGGCGCGAAAGTGGTTGGCAGTGAAAGTGGTTTGGCAACGAGTGTGGCGAGCTATGAGCGATGACGACAAGCGCGATGATGACAAGCGGGGCGAGAACCCCAATGTCGGTGTGGTGGTGCGGGCCAAGCCTCGGACCAGGAAGCCCGCTATGTACAAGGTCTTGATGCTGAATGACGACTATACGCCGATGGAATTTGTTGTGCATGTGTTGGAGCGGTTTTTCCAAAAGAACCGCGAAGAGGCTACGCGCATCATGATGCATGTGCACCGGCGCGGTGTGGGGGTGTGCGGGGTATTTACCTATGAGGTTGCCGAGACCAAGGTGACCCAGGTGATGGATTTGGCGCGTCAGAATCAGCACCCACTGCAATGCACCATTGAAAAAGACTGATTGAGAAAATGAGTTGATCGGTTTGACTTGAAAAATGGGTGGCGCGGTTAAATCTTTAGTGGTGTGATCGATGTGATGTTGGTCTGGAGTAGGCGAGGGGCCTTGCCGGAAGGCGAGCCTGGATAGGCCAGATGGTTGGCCGTGCGGTTATTGCGAAGGAGCGTTTGTTATGTTGTCACGCAATCTTGAACAGACGCTGCATCGTGCGCTGACGTTGGCGGGCGATCGCAAACATGAATATGCCACTCTGGAGCATTTGCTGTTTAGCCTGACCGATGACACGGATGCGGCGACGGTGCTGCGGGCCTGTGGTGTTGATTTGGACAAGCTGAAAGTCGATTTGGGTGACTTCCTGGACAAGGATTTGGCGGGATTGGCCACCGAGCGGGGCGCTGATCCCAAGCCGACCGCGGGGTTTCAGCGGGTGGTGCAGCGGGCGGCGATCCATGTGCAATCTTCGGGACGTGACGAGGTGACAGGCGCCAATGTGTTGGTGGCTTTGTTCAGCGAGCGCGAGAGTCATGCGGTTTATTTCCTGCAATTGCAGGACATGACCAGGCTGGATGCGGTGAATTTCATCAGCCACGGTATCGCCAAGGCGCCTGGCCGGGCTGCGTCCAGGCCGGTGCAGGGTAGCAACGGCGGTGAACCGATAGGAAATGAGGCGGAACGGGATGAAAAGCCGGGCCGCAAGCCGCAGGATGCGCTTTCAAATTATTGCGTGAATTTGAATAAGAAGGCGGCCGCCGGGAAGATCGATCCATTGATCGGCCGGGATATTGAGATTGAGCGGACGATTCAAATTCTGTGCCGGCGCAACAAGAATAATCCGCTGTATGTGGGTGATCCGGGCGTGGGCAAGACGGCGATTGCCGAAGGTTTGGCCAAGCGCATCGTTGAAGGTGACGTTCCCGAGGTGTTGCTGAAATCGACCATTTTCTCGTTGGATATGGGGTCGTTGCTGGCGGGTACGCGGTATCGTGGGGATTTTGAGGAACGCCTGAAGGCGGTGGTGACCGAGCTTGAGAATCTGCCTGGGGCCATTTTGTTCATTGATGAAATTCATACGGTGATTGGAGCGGGGGCAACTTCGGGTGGGGCGATGGATGCGAGCAATCTGTTGAAGCCGGCTTTGGCTTCCGGGGGTTTGCGTTGCATCGGCAGCACCACTTACAAAGAGTTCCGCAATTATTTCGAAAAAGACCGCGCTTTGGTGCGGCGGTTCCAGAAGATCGACGTGGCCGAACCCAGCATCGAAGATACGGTGAAGATTCTGCGTGGGTTGAAGGTGAATTACGAGAAGCATCACAAGGTGCGTTACAGCGACGAGGCCATTCGTGCGGCGGTGGAGCTTTCGGCCAAATATATCAATGATCGGAAATTGCCCGACAAGGCGATCGATGTGATCGACGAGGTGGGGGCGAGCCGGATGTTGGTGCCGGAGAGCGAGCGCCGGGAGGAGGTGACGTTGCGCGATGTGGAAGAGATGGTGGCCAAAATCGCGCGGATTCCTCCCAAATCCGTGAGTGCCGATGACAAAGAGACTCTGCGGACGTTGGAACGCGATCTGAAGAGCATGGTGTTTGGTCAGGATAAGGCGATCGAATCGTTGGCTTCGGCGATCAAGCTGGCGCGGGCGGGATTGCGTGAACCCGAAAAGCCGATCGGCAATTATCTGTTCAGTGGACCGACCGGTGTGGGCAAGACCGAGGTGGCTCGGCAATTGGCCGCCACGTTGGGGATCGAGCTGATCCGGTTCGACATGTCGGAGTATATGGAGCGGCATTCGGTGAGCCGGTTGATCGGTGCGCCGCCGGGCTATGTGGGGTTTGATCAGGGAGGGTTGTTGACCGATGCGGTTGATCAGCATCCTCATGCTGTGCTGTTGCTCGATGAGATCGAGAAAGCGCATCAGGACTTGTTCAATATCCTGTTGCAGGTGATGGATCATGGCAAGTTGACCGATCACAATGGGAAGAATGTGGATTTCCGCAATGTGATCTTGATCATGACCACCAACGCGGGGGCGAGCGATATGGCGCGGCCGGCGATGGGGTTTGGGCGTGAGGCGCGGGAGGGCGAGGATCAGCAGGCGATCAAGCAGATGTTTACGCCGGAATTTCGCAACCGGTTGGACGCGGTGATTCAGTTTGCCGGGCTGACCCCGGAGATCGTGGGCCGTGTGGTGGAGAAATTCGTCATGCAGCTTGAGGCGCAATTGGCGGATCGTAATGTGACGATCGAGATGTCTTCGGCGGCCAAAGAATGGCTGGCGGAACGTGGGTATGATCGTTTGTACGGCGCCCGGCCTTTGGCGCGGGTGATCCAGGAGTACATCAAAAAGCCGCTGGCCGAGGAGCTGTTGTTTGGCAAGCTGTCTTCGGGTGGAGCGGTGAAGGTGACGTTGAAGGGCGATGCTTTGGATTTCGAATATATCGAAGCGAAGCTGCCGGCGTTGCCCAAGCCCGAGGGTGATGATGGTGATGGCAGTGTGGAGCGTGAGCCTGAGCAGGTGGGGTGAATCTCGAAAGATTCGGCGTGAGTTGAATTAAAAAGCGCCTTCCCTTGGCGGGGAAGGCGCTTTTATTTGTGCAGATTTGTTGTTGGACAAAATAAAACGGGCCCCTTGAGGGGCCCGTTTGTGTTGATGGCGCCGACCAGATTAGGAGAAGGTGGTGTGGATGGTGCCGGTGTAGCCGGTGAAGGTGACGATGGTGCCGTCGTTGAGCATCAGAGAAGTATTGCCGCCGCTGACAGTGGGAGCAGCCGAGATCGGTGCGCCACCGGTGCCTTGAATATTGAAGGTGTCGGCGGCGGTGAAGTTGTTGATGGTGATGCTGTGCGAGCCCTGAATTTCGCTACCAACCTGGAAGGTGTCGACACCGCCGATATTGCTGCCGGTGAGGGTGGCGTTGCCGGAACCAGATTCGAGAAGCACGTTGCCGGTGCTGCCTGCCGCATTGATGACGGAGTTGCCGGCGCCGGCGATCAGCGTATCGTTGCTGCTGCTGTTGTCGACGAGGTTGTCGTTCAGGGTGGTCAGGTCGCTCACGCCTTGTGGGCCGCCGTTGAAGAAATCGTAAGTTTCAGCGTAATAAAGGACTGCGCCAGAGCCGCCCGCGTTGATGGTGGTGGAGCCACCGCCGCCTCGGATGGTGGAAATGCCAGCGCCGTTGGTGAAGCTGATGGAGGCCAGGTTTTCGGTCAGTAGCACGCGATCGGCCGCGCCGCCGGCGACGCTGATGTTGACCTGGGTGCCCGGATCATAGCTGCTGCCTTCGATACCGGCGTTGATCGTGTCGATGCCGGAGCCGTTGCCATTGAGCAGGATGTTCACGTTGCCCGAATTGAGATTGATCACGTTGCTGCCGCTGCCGGTCGTGATCGCCGACGGGACGGTGCCAGCGTTGGTGAGGTGCAGAGCGCTGATGGTGTTGTTGCCGTTGCCGAGCGTGAGGTCCATGTTGCCGGCCGTTTGGCCGCGGCCGACCTGGAAGTTGCCGTCGCCGCCGGAGATGGTGACATTGGAGTTGTCGGTGACCAGGAACCGACCGCCGCCCGAACCGGCCACGATGCTGGTGTTGCCGGTGCCGCCCGTGAGGCTACTGTTGGAAATATCGAGCCGGACCGGGCCGGTGGCCGAGTCTATGATGGCGGAATAGTTGGCCGCAGTGACGGTGGACAGATTGGTGTTAATGTCCAGGACCTGGTGGCCGGTGCCGCCGGTAGGCGAGCTTGTGCCGCCGCCAACCGTATCGGCCGGAGATGTCCCAAAGTCGGACCCGATCGTTTTCAGGATGTTGAGCGCGGCCTGATAACCAACAGAGTTGCTGTTGGAGTAATAGAGTGTGGTGCCGGTTGCACTACCGCCCGGGAGGGTTGCCATAATTTTCCTGTCTCCAGTTTATGTCTGCCTGCGCGGGCAACAAAGTTAAAAATTAGTGAACCGACTCATAGTGCAGTGCCGCAGGAAAAGGCAAGTGTTAATTGGCTATAAGGAGAAAAATTCATATTTCACGAACGGAGGGCCCGTTTCGACGATTTGCGTCACAAATAAGACAATTCAGATAAAGTGGACGTTTTTTGAGCTTTTGGTGTTATCGCGCCTTAATTTTAGGCGATCACAGATCGGGCGGTGAGTGCCTTTCCTTCTCGGCGGGCACAAGATAATGTAAGGCCGATGGTGCAATAACATATTGTTTTAATGGGAAATTTTCCGTCATAGCGCGTAATGGCCTGATGTTGAAGCGCGCTTGTACGGCGATCATGCCACGATTGAATCGTGACTCCGGTTGATGGACGATTGCTCTGATGGGCCGGCGCTCTGACGGGTGGGGCGTGATCGCGCGAGGGTGAGCATTGGCTCGGTACTATAATACGCGATGATCCGGCCTTTGGGGCTGGATGGCCTTATTTTTGAGATGGCGATTGGGTTTTAGATTCCTGGCCTTCTACCAGCGTCCGCAGTCTTAACTTGTGTTTAACTTGTGGCGAGCAGTTGGGCAGTTGGGATGAGTTTTGACTTTGGTGCGTACCAACGGGCCGTCTAAACAGGGTACTGGAGCAATATGCGGTCTCTCGTGCCATCAAACGTTGGGGAGTGACGGCATATTGCTGTTATGATGAGTGTTTGCCGGATTGTTGTGGCGTTAGATGGATTCACCGACTGGGTGTGGCAGATTGGCCAATCGGCGGGCGGTGGTTAGAAGAAAATTGCGGTCGGCTGGGGTACATTCGCGGTAGAGGCGGAGAAGGGCGAGTTCGTCGCCTGTGCCGGCCTCGGATGGGGCGCGTTTGTTGGCGCCATATAAGAGCCATTCGACCGAGATGCCCAACACGGTGGCGATTCGTGACAAATTTCCTGTGATCTGGCCGGCTCGTCCGGTTTCCCACTGCGCGACGGCGCTGCGCGAAACGCCTGTGGCGGCGGCGAGTTGTTCCTGGGTGAGGCCACGCTCGCGGCGGGCTTCGCGGATACGCTGTGCTTGCGCGTCGAGATCTGTCATGGGTTCGTAATGTCAAAATTTCTAACGGAATGCAAGTTAGTATTATTGACGGAGCAATGTTATTTGCGCTAACTTATGGTCGTGCCCTTGAGGGGTGGAACCGGTAGGAGGCTGATCCGATGAATCGGAAGCAAATTCAGGAATTGCGCGCAAACAGACCAAATCAAGATGAAGCGGAGCGACCGGCATTGCCGCCAGGACATCCGATTGCGTGGTTGGTGTTGACTGAAAATACGATTTTGGAAGGAACGGCATACCCGTTGCCGGTGTTCGCGTGAGAGAGGGGCAGAGGGCGTTGGAAGTGGAACGGTTGGCTTGGGTGATCGAGCGGTTGGAAGAAGCGGGGGAAACGTTGCTGGCGTTGCCGGCGCAGAGGACCGGGCCGCAATTGCGCCAGGCGCGTTGGCCGGAGACGGTTGCCGCGGAAGCCGCGGAAGACGATGTGGTGGGGATGAGTGGGCGGCAGTTGCGGCCGGCGATGCCAACCGCTGCACAGATCAGCCGGATGGATGAGGCGTTTGGCTGGATTGGATTGATCCCGGCTGAGTGCGTGATGATAAGGAGGATCTTACATGCGCGGTCGTTGGTGTCGCCGCTGACGGGCAGGCATCTATATAGTTGGCGCAAGTTGGGCGGGTTGTTGGGGGCGGATCATAAGGCGGTGCAGCGGTGGCATAGGGATGGATTGGCGCATATTTTGGCCGGGTTGAAAAATATGAGAAAAAGTTCTTGCTAAAGCGCCCATTTTAGGCTATAAATCTTAATATGATGGCAGGACGTTCATTCAAGCCACATTGTACTGGGTTGGGTGGTTGATGATCAGAGGTACGGGGCGACGAAAGAAGGCGACATTAAGGTCCGCGGACGATGGGGTTGCCATTGGAGCGGGCGAGGGACAGGAGATGGGCGGCGAAGTGGAAGCTTCGCCGCCTATTTTTATGCAAGAAAAGGTGGGGCATGGGGAGCTGCCGGATGAGGCGCTGTCACCATTGGACGTGATGTTGCGGGCGATGCGTCGCAAATGGCGGCAGGGCGATCATGAAGGCGCTGCTTTATTGGCAAAAGTGGCTGCGCCCTATGTACATCCAAAGGTCGGTGGGGGCGCCCATACGGCGCGGGATGATGGTTCGCAACCGATTCAGGGAATGAGCGATGCCGAACTTGATCTCATCGTTGCCAGCGGAAAGGCAGAACGAAGCGACAAGGTTGGACGAGGCGGAAGCGGAATTGCAGGTGCGACGGCTGATCCGACGGTCGCTGCGGAACTGGGCGACGGAGGTGTTGGCGTCCAGTGAGATGAAGCCGGCAGCGCATCACGTTTACATGATGCGTAAATTGCAGGGCTTGTTGGTGGGGCGGGGTGGACCGAGGCGGCTGATGGTGCATATGCCGCCGGGAGCGGCGAAATCGACCTATGGCTCGGTGTTGTTTCCGGCGTGGGCGTTGGCGGTGCGGCCGAAGTTGAATGTGGTGCTGGCGTGCCATACGGCTTCGTTGGCCGAGCATTTGGGTCGGGCGGTGCGGCATGTGGCGACGGAACACGCGGCGCGGTTGGGGTATTCGTTGCGGGCCGATGAGCGGTCGGCGCAGCGGTTTTCAACCGATCTGGGGGGGAGTTTCTTTGCCACTGGCGTGCATGGGCCATTGACCGGGAGGCGGGCGGATCTGGTGATTGTGGATGATCCGGTGAAGTCTTCGGCAGAGGCGGAAAGCCAGAGTGCGCGGGACGCATTGTATGAATGGTTTCGGGTGGATTTGCTGACCAGGCTGCGGCCGGGCGGGCGAGTGGTGCTGATTATGACCAGGTGGCACCCGGATGACCTGGCGGGGCGTTTGGCGGCCGATGGCGGATGGGAGGTGTTGTCTTTGCCCGCCCTGGCCGAGGCGGGTGATCCATTGGGGCGCCAGGTTGGGACCGCGTTGTGGCCGGGGTGGGAAGATCGTGCGGCGTTGGAGCGGGTGCGGGCGGCGGTGGGGGAACGGGCTTGGGCGGCTTTGTATCAGCAATCGCCCAGGGTGCGTGAAGGCGGGATGTTCGAGCCTGGAAAAATTCAGGTGATCGCGCCGGAAACGGTCTTGCCGTTGCGAGAAACCGTGCGCGGATGGGATTTGGCGGCAACGGCCGATCGATCTTCGGCCAATCCCGATTGGACCGTGGGGCTGCGGTTGGGACGGTTGGAGGACGGTCGGTTTGTGATTCTGGACGTGGTGCGGATGCGCGACGGGCCGGCCGCGGTGGAAAATCTGATCGTGGAGACAGCCGCGCGCGATGGTGCGGGAGTGCAGATTTCATTGCCGCAGGATCCGGGACAGGCGGGAAAATATCAGGCGCAGCTGCTGGCGCGCAGGCTGGCGGGATATCGGGTGCATGCCAGCGTGGAAAGTGGATCGAAAGAACAACGAGCCGGGCCGGTGGCGACCCAGATGGACGCCGGCAATATTTTGATGGTGCGTGCGGGGTGGAACCAAGCCCTTTGTGACGAAATGCGCGATTTCCCCAACGGCGGCAAAGACGATCAGGTGGACGCCTTATCACGGGCGTTTATGAGCCTGGTGGAGGCTGTGCCGCCCGCGAGGGTGATACGGGTGCCTTTGATGGGGCGCTAGAAATTCTAGATCTTTTTGTTCTTACGCATGATTCGCGCCTATGTATTGTTCAATCCGCGGCGATCATGCTCCTAGGCGTCAGGGGTATTTTATGTTTGAGGCGATCTGCAATTTCATTGCGGAAGATCAGGATTATCCTGAGAGGACGCGAAAACTTGACATTTTAAAAAGGGTTTTAGAGGGCACATTATACGACGGACTTCCTTACGAATTTCATGACGAGAGAACCGGGGGCGGCGAGTATATTCCATTGCGGTTGCGCAAGCCCTCGGTTCGTTATGGACTGCCGCGGATTGTGGTGGAAGATTCGGTGGCCTTGTTGTTCAGCGAAGGACATTTTCCGACATTTGACTGTGCGGACGGGGAAATTCGCGGGGTCTTGGCCGACATTGTAAAAGAATGCCGATTGAACGAAGTGATGGTGGATGCGGCGATCCGGGGGTCTGTCGGGTCGGTGGCGTTGCTGATGCGGGTGTTGCGCGGCCGGCTTTTTGTGTCGACCATGGACACATTATATCTGACGCCGCGATTTGATCCGCTTGAGCCTGACGCGCTGAAATCCGTCACCGAAAAATATAAGGTGCGTGGATCTGTGTTGGCTGCCGATGGGTATGATATCAGTGATCTGACGGCGCAATATTGGTTCATGCGCGTGTGGGACCAGGAATGGGAGCGGTGGTTTCAGCCTTGGCCGGTGGGAGGAATACAAACGCCGAGTGAGGACAAGGCGCGGTCTACGCGGCATGGGCTGGGGTTTGTGCCGATCGTGTGGGTGCGAAATTTACCCGGCGGTGACGCCATAGATGGTAATTGCACGTTTAAATCCGCAGTCGATACGACGATTGAAATCGACTATCAGCTTTCGCAGGCGGGACGGGGATTGAAATATAGCTCTGATCCGACGTTGTTGATTAAAGAACCCGCAGGCATCGATGGTGAAATGGTGCGTGGCGCGGCCAACGCATTGGTGTTGAGTGAAAAAGGCGATGCCAAACTATTGGAAATTGGGGGAACCGCATCCCAGGCGGTGATCGAATATGTGCGGACTCTGCGCGAATTTGCGTTGGAGAGCGTACATGGGAATCGGGCCGATGTTTCGAAATTATCGGCCGCGACCTCGGGCAAGGCTTTGGAATTGATGAGTCAGGGGTTGGTGTGGCTCGCGGATAATTTGCGTGTGAGCTATGGCGAAGGGGCGTTGCTCTCGCTGGCGCGTATGATCTTGCGAGCGAGCCATCGCTTTACGTTGAAGGTTCAGGGGCGGGATGTTGAGACGCTGGATATTTCGGCGCGCATTTCGCTGACCTGGCCACGATGGTTTGCGCAGACGGCACAAGATCGGGAAGCGGACGCGCGGACGCTATCGACGCTGTCGGGTGCTGGACAGATCAGCCGGGAGACCGCGCTGAAATCGATCGCCGACACTTATGACATAGAAGATGTCGGCGCGGAAATCGCACGTATTAATGCAGAAGGAAAAACGCATGACGGAACCGGCTGAACAGGCAGGCGACGAATTGGAAGTATTGCGTGCTCGTAACGTGGAGTTGGAAGGCAGGCTATCC
>JAJZHU010000321.1 GCA_021798375.1 Pseudomonadota bacterium
CCAATATCTGGCCGGCGAGCTTGAAATCGAATTCAACCCGCAAGGCACGCTGGCCGAACGCATCCGCGCCGGCGGCGCCGGCATCCCGGCGTTTTACACCCGCACCGGCGCCGGCACGTTGGTGGCTGAAGGCAAGGAAACCCGCCAATTCCACGGCGAGGAATATGTGATGGAAACCGGCCTGTTCGCCGATCTGGCGCTGGTGCACGCCTGGAAGGGCGATACCGAGGGCAATCTGGTTTACCGCATGACCGCCCGCAATTTCAACCCGATGATGGCCACCGCGGCCGCCGTCACCGTGGTGCAGGTGGAACATCTGGTCGAACCGGGCGAGATCGATCCCGATCACATCATCACCCCCGGTATTTACGTCAATCGCATGGTGAAGCTCGATCGGGTGGAAAAACTGATCGAACAACGCACCACCCGTCCGCGCGTTTAAGGGAGAACAACAATGGCTTGGACCCGCGAACAAATGGCGGCGCGCGCCGCTTTGGAATTGCGTGATGGGTTTTATGTGAATTTGGGCATCGGCATCCCCACGCTGGTGGCCAATTACGTGCCGCCCGGCATGTCGATTCAACTGCACAGCGAAAACGGAATGCTCGGCATGGGGCCGTTTCCGTACGAAGGCGAGGAAGACGCCGATTTGATCAACGCCGGCAAGCAGACCGTCACCACCCTGCCCACCACCAGCTTTTTCGACAGCGCCAGTTCGTTCGCGATGATCCGCGGCGGCCACATTCAATTGTCGATCCTGGGCGCGTTGCAGGTGGCGGAAAACGGCGATCTGGCCAATTGGATGATCCCCGGCAAAATGGTCAAGGGCATGGGCGGGGCGATGGATCTGGTCGCGGGGGTCAAGCGCGTGGTGGTGTTGATGGAACACACCGCCAAGGGTGGCGCCCCCAAGATCCTGCATCATTGCGATCTGCCGCTCACCGGCGCTGGCGTGGTCAATCTGATCATCACCGATTTGGCGGTGTTCGATGTGGGGCCCGACGGGCTCACCCTCACCGAAATCGCCGAGGGCAGCAGCCTGGCGGAAATCAAGGCTGCGACCGAGGCCAATTTCAAGGTCGCGCCGGGGTTGGGTTGAGGTAAAATAACAATTTACTATCAATTGGTTGGGCGAAAGATTTGTTTTATTGAATTTCTTCGCTCTTCCCCCCTTGATCGATCCTTGAAGCTGCGTCATATAGCCGCCTCCCAAGCGATGGGGCCGTAGCTCAGTTGGGAGAGCGCCTGAATGGCATTCAGGAGGTCAGGGGTTCGATTCCCCTCGGCTCCACCATTGCCTAATCAATGGATTATCGCTGCAAAAAGGTCGCCCCTCGGGTGGCCTTTTTTGCGTTTGGGCGATACTTGTTACTTCATGGCATGTGATGTAAATCGCACTTTCACGTCGCCCGCGTGAGCAAAACGCACCACCACGTCGCAATTCTCTCCTGCGATCGTCACCGGATTCCACGATCCGGTGGTGACGATCTGCCCCGCTTTCAGCCCTACCTCGTCGGCCAGATAGCGCAGCAGCCGCCAAATATCCCCCGCCGGATGGGCTTTTCCGCCGCTCACCGTCTGCCCATCGATCAATAGGCTCACCGGCTCATGCGCCAAATCCGGCATGGCGCATGCATCGCCCACCACCAATCCGCCATGCATAATCAAATCCGCGGCCAGCGATAGCTGATCGATCTTTGTGGTGTCACGAAACCGGCTGTTCAGCACCTCGATCACCGGATGCCAAGACGTCACCGCGTTTTGCAACTCGTGATCTTGATATGGCGTGTCGCGTTTCGGCAGATCGCGCCCGATCCTTACAGCAATTTCCGCCTCGACCCATCGCTGATGCCAACCCACCAGCGTCGCTCCCGAGTCGACAATCCCGCTCAACGGCAACGGCGCCATGCCGATCGGGCCGGTTGCGCCACTGGCCCCCACCTTATATCCGCCCACGGGTCCGATCGCCGCCAATTGCGTGTCTTGTATCAGCTTGACTTCCGCCCAATCATGAGGCCGCAAGTGAGCGGGCAATTCTTCCAACAACTCGCCCCCGGCCCGCGCACGCAGCAGCAACGAAGTCACGTCATCTTCACGCATTGTCCTAATCCCTGTTGATAATTTTGGTCGTTTCCCGCAGAAATCCATATAACAAGACGAGTGTCCCATGTCCGTGATCCCGTTCGACCAATTTGCCATCGGCCAAACCGCGCAAACAGCGAAAACCATCACCGAAACCGATATTATTCTCTATTCCGCCGTCAGCACCGATATCAACCCCGCACATCTCGATGCCGATTGCGCCGCGACCGGTCCTTTTGGCAGCCGGATTGCTCATGGCATGTTGTCGGCGGGGCTGATCAGCGCTGTTTTGGGCAACAAACTTCCCGGTCCAGGCACCATTTATCTCGGCCAAAATCTGCATTTTCGCCATCCTGTGCACATTGGTGATACCGTCACCGCCAAGGTCGAAATCACGGTCATCGATCCCGCCCATCGCCGCATCACCTTGCGCACCGAGTGTTATGTGCGCAATTTGCTGGTGATTGATGGCGAAGCCCTGGTGATGATTCCCGCGTGAGTGTTTGAGGTGAAATTTTTGGCATGAAAATCTGGCACGATTGGCAAGACCTCCCCGAAGCCGCCCGCCATCACGCCGTGGCGATGGGCAATTTCGACGGGGTGCACCGTGGCCACGTTCATGTGCTGCATCAACTCCACGCGGCCCGTCCCGATCTGCCCCTGGCTGTGCTGACCTTCGAGCCCCACCCACGCGAATTTTTCCGTCCCGACGATCCGCCTTTTCGTCTCACCCTGGCCGAGGAACGTGCCAATGCGCTCGAGGCCCTGGGCGTTGCAACTCTATATCAGTTCCCGTTTGATGCGCGTCTTGCCCATTTCTCCGCCGATGATTTTGTCAATCAGGTGCTGATCCAGGGCATTGGCGCCCGTCACTTGGCATGCGGCGCCGATTTTGCCTTTGGCCATCGGCGCGGAGGCAACGTACATTTTCTTGAATCTGTCCTCACCTCTCACAACATCGGCTTCACTCCCGCGCAGTTGCTGGCCGATGAAGATGGGCGCCTCTCATCATCCCGTATCCGCCGTCTT
>JAJZHU010000037.1 GCA_021798375.1 Pseudomonadota bacterium
CGTGCCGCCGCGTTGTTGCGCGCGGCGATGGAAGGTTGAGGGGGTTTCGAAAAATATCAGTAAAATAAATACGTGAATCTAAAAGATAAGTCTTCTTTTTGTGAACAAAAAGAAGCAAAAAAACTTTATTATATTTTATCGCGGCACAAACTTGATAATTTGCGCAGGTCTAAAATTAACAAAAGTTTTTTTGCTTCTTTTTTTCAAAAAAGAAGATTCTCCTATTTACTCAGCCTAACCGATGGCGCAGGCCACCTCGGTGCCTGCGTCCCATCCGTCCCATAAAAAATCTTCATGGCGCCCGTCGGCAATCAGCCGCAGGGCATAGCGGACTTGTTCCTCATAGAAGCGGCAGAATGCTCCTTTTTGTTTCATTCCACCGTTCATTTCATGCGCTTCCGCCGGGCAGGGGGAGCCGCAGAAATGGCGGATTACGCAAGTGTCGCAGCCTTCTATGTCCTCGACCTTGCGGCCGGTGACCAGGCGGAAGGGCGCACTGTCCAAGACCTCCTCGATCGGCTGCGTGAACAGGTTGCCGCCGTTGAATTCGGGCACGCCGATGAACTCGCTGCACGGGAACAGATCGCCGTTGGTGGCCAGGGCGAAAAAGCTGCGGCCGCCCCCGCAGGGCGAAATATCGCACATCAGCCGCCGTGCCGTCGGCGCCAGGATGGCGATCAGGATATTGGCGAAATTGGCCACCACCAGCTTGCGTCCGGTTTCAAGATACAGCTGATGGGTCCGTTCCAGCGCGGCGATAAAGGCCGTGGCCACATCGTCGTCGTCGCCATTCACCATGCGGGCGCCGGGCAAGGTGCAGCGGGTGACGTTGAGCATGCAGGCGGGCACACGGCGGGCATGGAAGAATTCGACCATGTCGGTGAGGTAAGGCAGGTTTTGCGTGGTCATGGTGCAGATCACGTTATAGCCCGGATAGCCGTCGAGACGGTCGATGGCCCTAACAACGTGATCGAATACACCGTCGCCGTTCCAGCGCCGCCGCGTGCGGTCGGAAACCTCGGGGGTCGGCCCGTCGAGCGACAGGCCGATGCCCACGCCGTGCGAGGTAAGGAAGGATACCGCGTCCTCGTCCAGCAGGGTCGCATTGGTCTGCACGCCAAAGCGGAAACGGTCGCCGTAAGCTTCGATGCCGGCGAAGATCGCCTGACGGGCCAGCAGCGGCTCGGCGCCGTGGAAGATCACCTGCGGCAAGCGATCCTCTGGCATGTGGCTGCGGAAGTAGCCGTGCAGCCGCTCCAGCGCGTCGAGCACCGTGGCCTTGTCCATCTGATCGCCGCCGCGGCGCATCTGTTCGGGGATATAGCAATAGGAACAGTTGAGATTGCAGCGTTCGGTGGGATTGAAATAGACCGCCGAGGGCTTCAGATGGAAGCGCAGCATGTCCATCTCGGCCGCGAAAACCTGAGCTTTGGCGCGGTAGGTGTCGAGCAGTTCTCCGCCCGCCATCGTCTCGACCAGGCGGTCTTTGTGGACCAGCCCCCAGAATGCGGTGTCGGGCTCGATCAAGGCAATGTGGGTGGGGTGATCGATGTCGAACGGTTGGAGGGGAGAAAGAGGGCTTCTTTCGAAGCCCTCGCTCGGCTGCGGGGGAACCAACCCCGTCACAGCTTTACCTGCTTGTCCATGAGGACGTAGTGCGACAGGCCAGTGCCCTCGGCATCGCAGGTTTTGCGGATAGCGATCACTTCCGGCCGAGAGGCGGGCGGTTGTGAAGTAGGCTTGGTGTCGATGATGGATTTCATGACGTTATCCTATGCACGCATGGGGACGCCGGCAGGCACACAACCTCACCGAAATCCTCTTCCATAGGATCTCGTCCCCGTTGAACATACCCAGCAGGTCTTCTGGCTCTCGGATCGTCCGTCGAAAACGCCTTCCCAGCAGAGTGGTCCCCACCAGTGGCTGGCTTATCGCCCTGTCTCCGACGTCCCCGATTACAGCGGCGGGCCCGCCACGGAATTACACCGTGTTCCTAGAATACTGGATGCCCATCGGTAATATGGAGATGGGCGTTCTGTCAAGGTGTCGCTTCTCCAAAAGCGGAGGGCTTGGATTTGGCGCGCTACTTGCGTTCGTCTACTTGCGTTCGTCTACTTGCGTGCGTCTACTTGCGTTCGTCTCCCGATGAAACGGATTCGGGCAAAAGTCGGACCAATTTCAGGGGGCCGGTCAGCCGAAAGTCTCGCTTGAAGGCAACCTCGATTTTACCCATGATAACAGGGCTTGAACGGCAGGTTTCTCATATTTGTTGCGTGGAATAAGTGCTTTCAGCCAAAGCGAGGAGATGGGAAAATCGGTCAGCAGCGGCTTTAAAAGCCCTTTTTCGAGCGAGTCCTGAAGGACATAGCGGGCGGAGACCGTGATGCCCAATCCGCGGATCGCCGCGCGTTGCAGGATTTGCGTGTCGTTGGCGCTGAATTTCGAATGCACCTCCACATGAATGGCGCCACGCGGGCTGTCGAACGACCAGTGCGATCCGGTGGCATGATAGATCAGGCAATCATGATAGACCAGATCCTGGGGATGTTGCGGTTCGCCCGCGCGGGCGAGATAGGACGGCGCCGCGCAGAGGATCATCGGATTTAAGCAGAGTGGCTCGTTGACGACATGAGCATAGGAGGTGGGCATCGCGCCGAAGGCGATGTCGAACCCTTCTTCGATCGGGTTGACCGAGCGGTCTATCAGCACGATTTCCAGGTTGATTTTCGGATTGGCGACAAGGAAGTCGCTCAGGATTTCGTCGAAATGCAGGAACAGAAGCCCGGTTGGATATTTGATCCGCAGATGACCTTCGATCTGCCGTGGCCCCTCGTTGGCGCCGTTCAGCGCTTCGTCAATCTCGCTGACGATGTCGTGATAACGTGGAATATATCGCTTGCCCGTTTCGGTGAGTTCCATCTTACGGGTCGAACGGACGAAGAGTTGCGATTTCATCTCGTCTTCGAGACGATTCAGACGTTTGGAAACGACGGACGTGGCGACCCCGAGATGGCGGGCCGCACCGGATAAACTGCCGGCGCGAGCCACCGACAGGAACGCCTTGATGTTGAGCAGAGTGTCCATTCAGTTCGTCTCCCCAGACCGGGTGTTCGGCTTGTGACCGTTGGTGTTCGTTGAACACCGCATATAGCGCAACCTTTCTCGAATCGCAAAAGCTGATAGCATAAAATCGGGTCTTCTGCGCCCAATCATTGGTGTCTAAGGTTGTTACCAGACGGCAATGTTCAAGATCCTTACAAAATAGCAAAGACCGAAGGTTGGCTCGGTGGATTGCGGCGATCCCCGCGGCAGCGAGCGGAAGAATCCGATGGGATTGCTGTCAAGTAACAAGCGCGGTTTAAACGAACAAAAATATTACATAATAGAAGGGCGGAGAAGTGGAAAACAATCAGACCGTAAAAGGGAGTTTTTTTGGCCGGAGCAGTCTTTTGTCGACTGTTTCACCGGGGGTTCTGGCGGCGATGCTTGTGCTGCCGTTGACCGCGCCGCAAGCGCGTGCCGCGGATCAGGCAAGTAAAGTGGGGATTATGGCGTCTCCCGCCATGGGGCTCCAGGAAGTCGTCGTTACCGCACGCTATAAAAAGGAAAATCTGCAGCAGACTCCGATCTCGATGTCGGCGTTGTCCGGTGCCCAGATCGCAAGTCGCGGCTATAGCAATATCAGTCAGATTTCGGCCTCCGTGCCGAATGTCACATTGGAAGCGGCGCCAGCAGGCTTCGGCAAATCCGTATTCGCCAGCATTCGCGGCATCGGGCAAACCGACTTTAAGTTCGCGTTGGAACCGGGCGTTGGTTTCTATGTCGATGATGTCTATTATGCCACGGTATTCGGCTCGATCTTCAGTTTGGACGACATCAGCAATGTCGAGATCCTGCGTGGCCCGCAAGGGACCTTGTTCGGCAAGAACAGCGAAGGCGGCGCCATCGTTGTGAACACCGTCAAACCCTCGGCCAATGCGCATTCCTATGTCGAGCTTGGCTACGGCAGCTATAATACGGAAGAGTTGAGGGCGGCGGTTGATGCCACTGTCATCCCGGACAAATTATGGGTGCGGTTTGCGGGTGGTTCGCTGAAGAACGATGGTTACGTCAAGATCATCGATTTCGCCTGCGCTCATCCGGCGCTCGCCGGTAAGATCAAACCGACGACAACGGATGCCGGTTGCCAGGTCGGGACTGAAGGCGGCGACAACGTGAAGAGCTTCCGCGGCTCGCTGCGCTGGCTGCCCACGGAAGGGGTCGAGGTCAATCTGTCCGCCGATGTCACCGATGACAAGGGTCAACAGGCAGCGGATACCGAAGTGGCTATCAATCCGAACGCCCTGTTTCTGAGGGGGCCGAACGGATTCAATAACAAGGTGGCCATTCCATTCTACGGTATTCCCTATGACACCCGTTTTCTGACCCATAGCCCCTACACGACCTATGCCACCTTTACGAACCCCGTGAATGGCCTGGCGGTTCCGCCGGAGAACACGCTCTATTCCTATGGCTTCACCGGCACGATCGATTGGAACACGCCATGGGACTTCCACATTAAATCGATCAGTGGGCTGCGGAATGAATCGGGTGCGTTCACCACGACCTATTCCGACTCTCCGATCGCGCTTGCCAATCTCTACACAACGCTGGAACACCGGCAATTCAGCCAGGAATTGCAGCTCAGCGGCAAGAGCTTTGGCGATTCTCTGGAATGGACGCTCGGTGGGTATTATTACGACGGTTACAGCCATCAAGGCGGCCTTGGGGACTTGGTTGAAATTTCGCTGGAACAGGTCCCTAACGATCCCACGACCGATACCAACAAGTCGTTTTTTGCCCATGGCGAATATCACATCACCGATGCATTAAGCGCCGAGTTCGGCGCGCGCTATAGCATGGAGAACAAGAATTACGAATATTTCCGTTACTTGTTGGCGCCCTATCACGCAATCCCCGCGAACAGCTTCCTGTTCCCGATCACCAGCAAGAGCCTAAGCTATTCGCACGCCGATCCAAAACTCGGGCTGCAATACCAGTTGACCCCGGATCTTATGACTTACGTCTCGTATTCCACGGGATATAAGGCCGGCGGTTTCAACACCCGCCCGGTGACCGCGGCGCAGGCCACAACTTTTTTACCTGAAACCCTGACTGCCTACGAAGCCGGCATAAAGAGTCAGTGGTTCGATCATCGGCTGCGCGCGAACATTACCGGATTTTATAGCCAGTATAAGAACATCCAGCTTCAGGCGAACGGCGTCGACGCCAATGGCAATCTCGCGGTGCTGACCAAAAACGCCGCTCAGGCGCAAATCGAGGGTATGGAAGCCGATACGCAGGCCAGCCTCATGCCCGGGTTGATCGTTGAAGCTTCGGCCAGCTATCTCCAATTCCAATATTTGAATCTTGGCAGCGCCGCGGGGGTCTCGGGTGGACCGACGCTTGGCGACGTACCGCCATTGACGCCGAAATGGAAGTTTAGTGTCGGCCTCCACTATGACTGGGATTTGGGCGATGTCTATGGCACGCTAACGCCGCGGATCGATTACGCGTACCAGTCGAAAGTATATAATGACGCGGCCGATACCGCTGCCGCCGCGCAGGCTGGTTATGGAGTCACGAACCTTCAGCTCGCCTGGCAGTCGCCGAATGGAAGTTGGTCAAGTTCGTTTGCGGTCAACAACGTGATGAACCGCTTTTATTATCTTGGCATGTACCCGAATATTTCCACCTATGGCACGATCGAAGGCCAGCCGGCGATGCCGCGTAATTATATGTTCAAGGTCAAACGCACTTTCTGATCTGGCCAGGCAGGCCTGAAGTTCGACAGGGCGAACTTCAGGCCTGCACGCCTTGGTAATCGATTTTGAAAATATCCGTTTGGCACTGCTCGCCAGATTGATGGCTGGAGCCGCGGTTGGAATATCCGATCTTTATAAGCGCGGTGATAATTTACAAAGAGGAGCAGTAGCATGGTGGATAATTCACCCGTTTCGACGGGGACTCGTATCGTCCGGCGCGAAATTGCCGGTTCGAGTTGGCGGGTGGAGGCCGATATTTGTATCGTTGGCGCCGGTATTTCCGGCATCTCCGCGGCGCTCGAAGCGGCGCGTCTGGGCCGCAAGGTCGTGCTTGTAGACGGGCTTCCGGCACTGGGCGGTCAGGCGGTAAATTCGATCATCGCGACATTCTGCGGTCTGTATTCCAACGGCGCCAATGGCTATCAATTCACTCATGGCATCGCCGACGATATACTCAGGGATCTCGGCAAGCTGGCGGGCGCGTTGCATTATCAGCGGCGGCCACTGACCACGGTCGTTTATTATGACGAGATCGCGCTATCGCGGTGGGTCGAGGAATCGGTCAGGCAGGCCGGCATTACGGTAGTGGTCGGCGCGGTGCTGCGGAATGTCACGGTTGAAGGACGGCGGATCAAGGAAATCGAGCTCGCAACCCGCTATGGCGACGTCAAGGTGCGGGCAACCGGCTTTGTCGACGCCAGCGGCGATGCCGCGCTGACATGGCAGGCCGGGTTCGATTGCCGAGAGCCGTTGAACGGTCCGGTCTATGGTACGCAAATGGTGGTTCTTGAAAATATCGATGAAACCCATCTGCCATCGATGGCGGAAATTGGCGACAGGATGAAAGAAAAAGGCGATGCTTACGGCTTGTTTCGCCGTGAATGCATCCCGTTCGCCATTCCAGGACGGAACATCGTGGCGCTGAACATGACCCATATCGAGAACCCGCTCGATCCACTCAAGGCCTCGGTCGTGGCCCTTGAGGGCAAAATGCAGGCGGACCGTGCCGTGATGTTTCTCCGGAAGGAATTTCCGGCCTGTTTCGCCAATTCCAGGGTCCGGGCCTATGGTTTGCCGGGCGTTCGTCAGACCCGTTGGATCGTTGGCACCCGGCAGCTTACGCTGGCGGATGTCCGCGCCGGGACTCGGTTCCCCGATGCCGTGGCCCGCACCGCCTGGCCGGTCGAACTGCACGACCATAGCACGGGCCATGTCTGGCAGACCTTCGACGATGACCACGTCCACTACGTGCCCCTGGGCAGTCTCATTCCCAAGGACGCCGATAATCTGCTGGCCGTTGGCCGGTGCATCGATGCCGATACCGCGGCGCTTTCCAGCGTCCGCGTCATGGGGCCGTGCATCGCAATGGGTGCGGCCGCGGCGCATGCATTGGACTTGGCGGGCAATGGCAGCGTTCAGCAAATTGACGTCGCGGCGCTGGCGAAGCGTCTGCACGACAATTTGGAGAGTACTCGCTAGGGTGACCGCGGAAGGCGCTCGCGCGACAAAAAATCGACAAGGAGAGCAGTGATGAAACTAACCGAGGACGAGAAGGCGATGTTGGACGGCGCCGAGGGAGCCGGACGGCAGAAAGCGATGGAATTGCTGGTTCGCTATGGCGAAGCTTTGGGTGCCGAACGGTTCGTCGATACCAATAATATCGCCGGCGTGCCGGGCTCATCGAATCTGTTTATGCGGGACTATTACAAGGATATTGGCAACGGCTATGAAGCAATCTACTCGCTGTTCGATCTGGACAGCGATGTGATTGTGCCGGTGCCAAAAGTCAGCGCCTATAGCTGCCATCTGCAAGGCGGGATGGACCCGGCCTTGTGGTCTGAACAAGGCATGACCAAGGAAGCATTCGAGCATTTTCAAAAGGACGAGGCCGAAGTCGCCGATCACGGCATTCAACTGCTGAAAACCTGCACCCCCTATCTTGCGGGCAACGTGCCGGTGAAGGGCGAGCATTGCGCCTGGATGGAATCCTCGGCGGTGGTATATTGCAACTCGGTGATCGGGGCGCGAACCAACACCGAGGGGCGCGAAAGTACCAGTGCCGCGATGTTGACCGGCAAGATCCCCGATTGGGGCTTTCATCGTGACGAGTATCGCTTTGGCACCCACCACATCGTAAGCGAGGTTGCTGTCAGCGACGTTATCGATTGGGGTATGCTGGGTTATTTCGTTGGCGATGCCGTTCAAGAGAATATCCCGGTGATCGAGGGCAGGATCAGCCAGCCCAATCTGGTGCGTCACAAGCATTTCGGCGCCGCCGCGGCATCCTCGGGCGGGGTCGAGCTATATCACATGGTCGGCTTCACCCCCGAGGCGGCGACCCGCGAAATGGCGTTTGGCCCAAGAAAGCCGCGAGAGACCGTTAAATACGGTCAGGCGGAACGGCAGAGAATCTATGACATTCTGAACTCTCAGGGCACCGATCCCAACGTCGATTACATCATGCTGGGATGTCCCCATTTCTCGATCGAGCAGATGTGGGAGGTCGCCAATCTCCTCGACGGCAAAAAGCTGCACAGCGGGACGAGTCTTTGGGTGTTTACCTCGCGTTCGGTTAAATCGGTTGCCGACGCCAATGGCTATACCAAAACGATCAAGGACGCGGGCGGGCTGGTGATGACCGACACTTGTTCGGCCATCGGGAGCGTGGTGCCGAAGGGAACCAAGGTGGTTGCCCTCGATTCGGCGAAACAAGCCCATTATTTGCCGGCGATGATGGGGCTTGAGGCTTGGTTCGGCACTACCAAGGATTGCATCAACGCCGCATTGACCGGGCGTTGGAATGGGGAGTGCCCGCGATGAGCGTTCAACCGAGCGTCAACAAGATCATCCTGCATGGCCGCGGGGTGACGGGTGGAATCGCCGAGGGCGAAGCGCTGGTCACCAGGCAAACCATTTCGGGTTGGGGTGGCATCAACCCGATGACCGGCACCGTCATAGAAAGCCGCCACGAGCTTCGCGGCCAGAGCTTCAAGGACAAGATCCTGGTGTTTCCGGGCGCCAAGGGCTCGTCGGGTTGGTCGGCCATGTTCCATCTGACCCGCCTGACCAAATCGGCTCCGGCAGCCATGGTCTTTAACACCATGACGGCCAAAATCGCGCTTGGTGCGGTCGTCATGCGCATCCCCTCCGTCATCGATCTTGACCAGGATCCGCTTGGAATCATCGAGACCGGGGATTGGGTCAGGGTTGATGGCGATGCCGGTACTGTCGAGATTACGAAACGATCTGCGTAGTTCGATCGGGTTTGGGGTGTGAAACAAGGCGAGGGGATAGAGCGGTGAGCAAACCGACCATCGATGTTTCGGCAATCATCGAAGCGCAGAAGCCCAGCCGCTTCATCTTTCGCCTCGTGCTGATTTCATGGGTGATAACGTTCTTCGACGGGTTCGATATGAACGCCATCGCCTATGTGGCGCCGGCTCTGGCGCCGGCGTTCCATCTCGACAAATATATGCTCGGCAATATCTTCAGCGTCGGGCTGGCCGGCACAATGATTGGCGGCTTCGGTTTCGGGGTGTTGGGCGATCGGATCGGCCGGCGGCCGGCGATCATCCTTGCCGCCGCGTCCTTCGGCCTGCTGACCCTGGGGCTCGCCTTGACGCGGAATTATGGGCAATTCCTGGTGCTGCGGTTGCTCGACGGCATCGCCATCGGCGGGATGTTGCCCCTGTGCTGGGCGTTGAACATCGAATACGCGCCGCGGCGGTTTCGTTCGACCATCGTTACGGTGATCATGATCGGCTACACGATGGGGTTCAGCTCGGCCGGACCGGTCTCGATCTGGCTGGTCCCCCACCATGGATGGCAATCGGTTTTCGTCTTCGGCGCCTTGGGTTCGCTGGTCGCGGCGGTGATGCTTTATGTCGTTTTGCCTGAATCGATCCGCTACCTGGTCGGCAAGGGCAGGCATTCCGAAGCGATTGCCGCGATTCTCCGGCGTATGGCGCCAACCCGGACCATTGCGCCGAACAGCAGCTTTATCCTGGCGGACGAGGTTCGCACCGAAGCGGGCTTTAAGATCTCGCTGCTGTTCAAAGACGATTTGCGCTGGATCACGCCGTTGCTATGGCTTGGTTATACCGCCAGTTCGCTGGGAATCTTCTTCATGGCGAGTTGGGGGCCGACCATCCTCGAAAGCCTGGGTTATACGCGCTCCACGGCGGCGTTGGTGTCTGCAGCCAATTCGATCGGCGGTGCGATGGGGGCCCTGATCCTGATGCGCTTCACCGACCGCCGTGGCGCGATCAGTCTCAGCGTCTTGCCCGCGATCGCCATCCCCATCATGCTGTTTTGCGGCTTGGCGACCATCGGCCAGTCGCTGTTCCTGGTGCTTTCCTTCTTCGGCGCGGCCATGCTTGGCAGCACCCATTTCGGTTTCCACAGCATCGCCGGTATCTATTATCCCAGCGCCTATCGTGGCATGGGGGCCGGGTGGGCAACGTCGATCGCCAAGTTCGGTTCGGTCGCGGGGCCGCTTGTCGGCGGTGTGATCCTGTCATCCCATCTGCCGGTCAAGAATGTTTACGCGCTATTGGCGATTTGTCCGATGATCATCTGCGTCTGCACTTTTATTCTCGGTCGCCGTCATTCGGCGCTTATCAGGCGCGACCGGTTGGCCAGAGCCTGATCGCTTTGGAGCACGTTCGGATCACGTTGAACCATACACGTGCGGCGAACGTGCTCTGGCTCTTTGTTTGAGATGAGGCGCTGCCTGTTTGGTGGACAGAACCCTCAAATCAGGAATCCAGAGGCTGATGATCGTTTCAACGTCATGTCATCGGCCGTTATCCATCAATCAGCACGGTTTTGGTTTCCAGGTAGTTCAGCAGCCCTTCCTCGCCGCCCTCGCGCCCAAGGCCGGATTGTTTGTAACCGCCGAACGGCAATACAAAATCCAGACGCATGCCGTTTTGCGCGATGGTGCCGGTTCGAACCTGGCGCGCAACGCGAAGAGCCGCCCGCGGATCATTGGTCAGCACCGAACCCGCGAGCCCATAGATCGAATCATTGGCGATGCGGATGGCGTCGGCCTCGTCTTCACAGGGAATCAGGCATAGCACCGGCCCGAAGATTTCTTCCTGCGCGATGCGCATGTCGTTGCGCACATTGGCGAACAGCGTCGGCTCCATGAAAAAACCGTGCTCCAGATGGGCCGGGCGCTTGCCGCCGGTGATCAGTTGCGCCCCTTCGGCGATGCCGATGGCGATATATGCCTCGACCCGCTCCAATTGGCGCTGCGTTGCCATCGGGCCGAGTTGCGTGTCTGGAGTATCCGAATAGCCGATCCGTAACGCCTGCATCTCGGCCGCGATCGCGGCGGCCAACTCGTCGTGGCGGTGTCTGGGCACGATGGCCCGCGTCAGCATGGTGCAGGCCTGACCGCACATCACGCTGATCGTGCCGGCCAACAGTCGCGCCGCGTCGGCGATCGAATAATCATCCAACACGATCGCCGCGGACTTGCCGCCAAGCTCCAGCGAGCAGCGGGCGACGCGGCTGGCGCACACCTCGGCGATATGCCGGCCGGCGGCGGTCGATCCGGTAAAGCTGACCTTATCGACGCCTGCATGTCTCACCAGCCAGTCCGATGCTTCGCGGTGCGCGGGGACCAAATTCAGCACGCCAGGCGGCAGCCCGATTTCCTGGGCGACCTCGGCCATGATGTAGGTATCCAACGGGGTTTCCGGCGACGGTTTCATGATCACCGTGCAACCGGCCAACAGCGCGGGCGCCACCTTGCCAACCATGATCGCATAAGGCGCGTTCCACGGCGCAATCGCCACCACCACACCCACTGGCTCGTGCAGCACGTAGGCCACTTTGGCGACGGCGGAATCGACCCTGCTCTCGAACGCGAACGTATCGCCTATCTTGGCATAATTGGTAAAGCGCGCGGTGCCGCCGGCCGTCATCATCGGAGAGCGCGACGCCAGTCCGCCCACTTGCAGCGTCCAGGCAGCCGCCAGTTCCGCTTCGCGCTCGGTCAGGCGGGCGGCCATGGCGCGCAGAAAACCAACCCGTTCCGCCGGGCTCAGGCGCGGCCACGGCCCCTGGTCGAACGCTTTGCGTGCCGCCAAAACGGCAAGTTGCATATCCGCCTCGCGCGCTTCGGCCACGCTGGCCACAACGCATCCGCTGTTGGGCGAGACAACCCCGATCACCCCATCCGATGACGGCGCGACCCATTCGCCGCCGATGAAAAGCCGGTCTGGATGGCGGATCCGCGGAGCGATCTTGGTGACATTGTTCATGGCGTTAATTCCGTATGATTGGCGAGAGCAAAATCGAAAAGTTACTGAGTGCGGCCCAGGATCAGGTCGGCGCCCCGCTCGGCGATCATCACCGTCGCGGCGTGGGTGTTGGCCCCGACGACGCTGGGCATGACCGAGGCATCGATCACCCGCAGCCCCTCGACCCCGCGCACTCTCAACGCTTCATCGACGGTCGAATCCGGATCGGCGCCCATGCGGCAACTGCCGACCGGGTGATAGATCGATTGGGCGTTGGCGGCGATCCATCGATCGACATCGGCGTCGGATTGCACGTCTTTTCCTGGTTTCAACTCCGCGCCACGATATTGATCGAAGGCGGACTGGCTTAGGATGTCGCGCGCCATGCGCATGCCTTCGCGCATCAGTCGCCGGTCGTTGGCGGTCGATAGATAATTCGGCTGAATGGCCGGCGCATCGAGCGGATTGTTCGACTTCAGACTCACCGCGCCACGGCTTTCGGGATGCAACTGACAGACGCTGACGTTGAAGCCATTGCCCTGATACCCCTCTGTCCGGGCCAGCGGATTGCGCAAGCCGCGCCCGCCGGCGCCCAG
>JAJZHU010000322.1 GCA_021798375.1 Pseudomonadota bacterium
ACTGGATGCCCCACTGTCTTGGATGTGAGCCCAGATCGGTTCCGCGTCGGCAAATCAAGGGGCCACTCCTTTGATCATTCCACTGCGTCCACCCCACGACCCCGCCCAAACGCCCGACGACACCACTGATATCGGTTTGGAAAATCTGGTGTCTGATCGCAACCGCGATAAAATGGCGGAATTGCTGATTCGCGCCGAGGCGCTGCGTGTCCAAATGCTGGCAGCCCACAAAAAAACAACGCCTCGCCGGGCAGCAAAGGCGCGCGCGCAAAAAAGCTAGGCCGCAACCCAGCCCGCGCATAACCCCGCATTATGACTGACATGCGCCACTAGTGGCAGCGCATCAGCCGCACATCATACACCGGATGTTCCAGCATTCCGATCCATGGCTCGTTGGCCAAGGTCCAGCCGTGGAAGCCGGGTTCGTCTTGATGGCTATCGACGATATCCAAATAGGCCGCCCAATCCTGTATCTGATCGATCGGGCGCGCCAGGCAAGATTTCAGCGTGATGGTCAAGCTGCCGAAATTCGCCGATTCGCCCACTTTCAACAACAATGTCTGCGGATGCGAATCCACTTTGTTCATTACCCGCAATTCCGCACTGGCCGCGGGCGTCCAAATATCCGCGGCAGGGCCGGGCGGTTGCGGGATGCCAGGCGTGGCCGGAGCGGTAACCGGGGGAGGCACCGCCAACGGATCTTGATGAACCGGCGGCACCGGCGTCTGCGCCCATGCGCTCCCCGCCAACGCCACACCGCACAACAATCCCAGCACCCGAATATGCATCATCGCCCCGGCGCCTTCATCTGCGCCACCAAATCGATCAGGATCTTTCGCATTGCCGCCTCATCGACGCCCATCGCCAAAGCATCTTCAAACGCATCCTGCATCATCCCCGCCAATTCCTTATGATTGGCGGCCAGCACGCGCAATTTATCCCGGCAGGAAACCGCCTGCCCATCCGGCTGCGGCCACACATCGGGGATCAGGGTCACGGGGCAAGCTTGCCCGGGGCGTCTTTTGGAGCACCAGACGGTTGATCGCGGGCTTGCTCGATTTTCAACTGCTTTTGCGTCGCGGTGGCCAAACTACCGACATTGAAGATGAACTTGCCCAACAAATCTTCAACATTCACCGCCGATTGGGTGACGGTCACCGTGTCGCCGTCCTTGAGATTATTGTCTGCCCCGCCCTCTTGGATGGCAAGGCTGGCGCCGCCCAACAGCGAACTGGAAGCGATTTCCGCCGAAGCATCGGTGCTGAGCTTTACGTTGCGATCGACGGTGAAATCCACCACGGCCTGAAATGTTTTGGGATCCAGTTGCACATCCCGCACATGGCCGATCTTCACCCCGGCCATCCGCACATCGGCACCGGCGGCCAACCCGCCAACATCGGTGAATCGAGCGTAAAGCTGATAACTCGGCGCACTGCTTTTGCCGGTATTGCCCAGCGCATAAATCAAAAAACCACCCGCCAGCACAAGAACCGCAGCCCCCGCGCCAACTTCGGCAATACTGTGCCGGGCCATATCTACCTCAGGTACCCGGAGTCCAGGCCTCGTAGTCGCCTGCAACACTGTTGTTTTTGGGACGGAACGCCGCACTGGTGCCGGTTAGATTGGCTTGATGCGGCTTTTGCCAGGGCTTGCGGCCCGCATCCGAAATGGGCTCGGCGGTGGTGTGATGCAGCCATGCATGCCATTCCGCCGGAACCCGGCTGGCCTCGACCTGCCCCTCATACATCACCCAGCGGCGCTGACGCCTGCCCGAAGGCACACGCTTTTCCGTGTAGTAACGATTGCCCTGTGCGTCGCGCCCAACCTGGCGGCCGTATAATAACGTGAAGAGTTTTGTGCCTATGCTCATGCGCATTCTATAGCCCGCCTTCATGCGCTGGTCCACTGCGCCAACGACAAATCGCGCATAAATTGCTCTCCGCTCACACAAATTTTTTGCATCGCAGCGAAGCGAAAAACTTATCCACAATCCATCCCCAGGGTATTCCCCTATAACATCCCCAAGATTCTGTGGCGAAGCCCCTTAAACTCCACAATATACGGTTCCGGGCGACGACTCGGATGCTAAGATCGGGTCATGAGCAAACATCGCAATTGGCAAGGTGTGCGACTGCGCACCGTCTCGATCGGCGCCGATCCCGATCAGGAACCCTGTCTGGTAACCCTGCCGGTGGCGTGGGACGACGATTCCGCCCGTGCCCTGGCCGCCCTGGGCGAGCCGGGCAGCGAATTGATCCTGCCCGACATGGCCGAATCGCTGTTCCGCCCGATCATCGAGGCCGCCAAGCGCGCCGGGCTCGACGACGGCATCGGCGCCCAGCTACATCGCTTGTTGCTGATGCGTCGCGCCGCCCCTTCGGCCGATTGGTGGCGCCGCGACCAAAACCCGTTGGTGGTGCCGGGATACGTGATCAATCTGGCCGCGTTCGTGGATCCCTCCAGCGGCTTCGACACCGAATCTTATATAGAGGCAATCGAATTGGCGGCCACGGCGCTGGCGCTTTACGCCCCCGCGGCGCCGCGCATCGCGGTCAGCCTCGCCGATCTCGCCGGTATGTTCGCCCGCCTGGGCCTGGCCTATGACAGCGACGCCGCCCGCGACATTGCCGCCAATCTGGCCGCCTTGTTGCGCCACCACGCCGATCAGGCCGCTGTCAAGTTGGGCCGCCTGGGCCGCCTGTTCGAATCGCATTGGCCGCGCCCGCCCAGTTGCCTGCTGCCCAGCCTCGCCCGCGCCGCCAAGAATGCCCACGCCCAGCAAAGCGAGTCGCGCCACGCCGCCACCACGGCCATTCTGCAAGCGGGACCGATCGAGGCATTGTTGGGCGCGGAAACCGCCGGCATCGCCCCGGCTTTTTCACCGCTGCGCGAGGACGGCACACTGACCATGGCGGCCCAGGCGTGGCTGGCGGTGCGCGAAATCTCGCCCGAGGCCGCACTGGCCGCCGCACTTTTGGGCGAAAGCCCGTTCCCGCAGCCGAACGCCACGGCTTATGGCGCCATGATCGACGCGGTTGCACCCTTTTTGCACGAACTCCCCGTGCGGCCGGAAACCAGCCCATTGCCGATGGG
>JAJZHU010000323.1 GCA_021798375.1 Pseudomonadota bacterium
CCATTCCACATAGGCCGTCACCGAAAGCCGCCGGGATTCCCCGGAATGATCGGTAAGCTTCAGGCGGGAAATTTTAATGGAATCGTCAACCGGCACATATTGCAGCAACTCCAACGTGATCCCGTGCGAGCGATGCTCGAAACGGCTATACCCCTGGCCATGATGGGCCACATAAGTGGCGCCTTCCAGCCGGATCGGCAGAGCGGTGGGCCCCCACAACTCGCCCGTCTCATCGTCGCGCACATAGATCACCTCGCCCGGCGCATCGGCCACCGCATCGTTCGACCACGGAGTGATATGGTTTTGCTGGCTATCGAGCGACCATGTGGTGCCGCTGCCGTCAACCGAACTGAGAAAGCCGAAGCTCGGATTGCTGATCACATTGACCCAAGGCGCAGGCGTCGATTTCCCAGGCGAAAGGATCGTTACATATTCCTTCCCCTGGTCGCCAAACCCGCCGAGGCCGTTGAAAAACTCCAACGCCGGCAGGGCGGGCGCCACAAACGGCGGAATCGCCGCCGCCGCGCGCTTTGGCAACCCGGCGAACGGCCTGAGCTCGGGCGCACGGCGGAGTTGTTCGGCAAGGCTGCCGCGATGGCCCACCAGCACCACCCTGGCCACACTGGCAAGTTGATTGCGAAACTCCGGCGATACCAGATCGGCGCGCAGCAGAAAAATCGCACCGGGCGCCGCTTCGCCCGCCGGCTTAAGGCGCCGCGGAATCATCCGCACCATGTCGTTCAGGGAATTCTGAAAATCCTGCACATAAGAGGGCGGCTCTTCGCTCAAAATCACCAGATCGACCGATAATTGCTTCGTGCGCCAATATTCATGCGCCAGGAGCAACTGCCGGACGATGGCAAGATCATTCGACTGCTCGATCCGCAACAGCACGATCGGCAAATCACCGGAAATGCCGTGCACCCACAATTGCGATGCCGCCCCGGCACCGCGCTTGATCGTCTCGGAACCCGGCCGCGAACTGGCGTCGGCGTAAATCACCCGGTTGGCCAGATTTTGGAACAGATGCGCTTCACCGGCGCCGATGCCCAAATGACGCAATTCCACCTGCGCCTGCGTCCAGGCCAGGGTGGTGGCACGATCGAACGCCACGGCATCGCGATGCTTATCCGCCAAATCAAGCACTTGCAGGCGCGAAGGCGCGACCAAAGTCCAAAAGGCGATGCGCGCGGTGGAACGCGCCGGAATCCGCAGCCGATAACGCAGGCTGAAGACGGGATCGAGCACGGTGCCCACGCTGCTTGAAAGCGGCGCGTGTTGAGTCACCGCGAGCGGCGCCGCGACATCGCCGCCACGCCCCAAAAAGCGCGCGCGATCGGTCTCGAACTGTCCCTCGCCGATCGTTTCGCCCTCGATCACGGCAAGATGCGCGGCCCAGATCGGGGGATCTTCCATCTGCGCATCGGCGGGCAAACGCGACCGCCGGGTTGCCAACAAAACACTGACATCGGCAACATATTCCGTCTCGACGAACATTTTTGAAAAAGCCGGATGCGCGTCGTCGGCGTCCGGCGGCGCCAGGACGATCTCGGCGTAGGAAGTAATCTCGATATAACGGGCTTGCAGACCGCGGTTGTTGATCGAAATACGACGCACCTCGGCATCGTCTTCCGACGAGACCACCACTTCCATCGTGGTGGTGATGGTGCCGTCGGTGCGCACGATCTCGGCCCGCCCCTCGGAATAGACAACATCGTAACGGTCTGGCTTGGCGCCGCAGGGTTGAAATCCCGCCGACCATAAATCGCCGCTGCGAATATCGCGCAGGAAGATATAGGCACCCCACGGATCGCGCGTGGCGTCTTCGCGCCAGCGTGTGATCGCCATGCCGCGCCACCGGCTGTATCCCGATCCGGCCGCGGTGATCATCACGCTATAGCGACCGTTGGAAAGCAGGTGAGTCCGAGGCGGCACGGAAAAAGGCGAGTTGAAGCGCCGCTGTGTCAAGGATGTTATCTCGGCCACCGTGACGGATTCGGCCACCACCTCGGTCTTGGGTTCCGTGAACTCCACATCGTAAGGCATGGATTCTTGCAACAGCAATTCGGTCGCCTGAATGATCGGCTCGGCGTGAAAGCGGGAACGCATCGCCCCATCGTCCAGGGTATTGGCGATCGCCACCACGGTCATCCCCTGATGATGCGCCATATAGGCGCGGATGATCGCAAATTCCTTGCCTTCAGGAAGCCGGATCTTGGTAAAATCCAACGCCTCGTACCAGCCATGGCGGCCCCGCCCACCGATCGCGGTGATGCGCGCGTAATTGCGCACCGCCTGCTGCGGTTCAACCATTGCCGCCAGCGCCGTCGCATAGGGCGCGATCACCGTGCTGTCGCCCAAACCCCGTTTCAAAGCCAGTTCGGGAATACCAAAACTTTTATATTGATAGGTAAATTCCAGATCCCGCGCATTATAGGCGGATTCGGATGTGCCCCACGGCACTTTGCGATCCGCGCCATATTGGATCTGCTCGCGGACGATCTGGCGGGTGGTCTGTTCCAGCAAACTGCCAATGGGTGCGCGCATCACCAACGAGGGCATCAAATATTCGAACATCGAGCCAGACCACGAAATCAGCGCCGGCGCGTCGCCCGCCTCCACCAATGTCCGCCCAAGCCGGAACCAATGGCGGGTGGGCACATCACCCTTGGCGATCGCCACAAAGCTGGCCAGCCGGGCTTCGGACGCGAGCAAATCATAGTAACTGGGGTCGAGCGTGTTATCGGCGACGCGATAGCCGATCGCCAGCAACTCGCGTTCCGGATCGAACAGAAAATCGAACTTCATGGCGGCAAAGAATTCAGCCGCCGTCTCGGCCAACGCCATGATGCGGGTTTCAAGCGCACTCGCCGCCGCGATCGAACGGGTAAAGCCCTCGACCATGGTCTTTGATGCCGGATGCAGAGCCGAATGCGGAGCCGCATCGGATTCGTCCGGCCGCTGGTTGAGAATGGAAATCGCGGTGCCGCAAAAACCCGGCAAATCGGCCAGGCTGGGAACAGCGCCCATCGCCAACGCCAGCCCGGCGCCAGGATCGAGCAGGCCAGCCCAGGGCATAACGCCGTCGAGATC
>JAJZHU010000324.1 GCA_021798375.1 Pseudomonadota bacterium
ATGGCTCACAACTTGATCCGAATGGCGCCCGGAAAACTATCGCTCAACCTCAAGAGGAAGGCCGCATCATGGGATGACGAGTTCCTCGTCGGCTTGGTCAACAGGTGATTCCTTCACCCGATTCCCCTGGGGATGGCCGAAGGCCACCGCGCAGCGGCGCGAAGCGTCCTTGACCGAACCGAGCACGGCGGCAAACTGGAGGATAGAAAGGTGCGATGTCGTAACGATCGTAATGGTTGCTACGGCTACGGCTGAATTCGATCAGGATTGCCCCAGGATCACATCATGCCCGACACCAACGCTCTGTTAGAAATAATCCAGTCCCTGCCGCCTGCCCGCATCACCGCACGCGAGCAAGAACGCACCCTCACCCATGCCGCCACAGCCGCCAGCGAACCCAGCTTCGCCATCTGGAACAACCCGGACTATGCTGCCTACGACGCGCCATGAACCCGCCGCCCTAAGAGTTCGGGGACATTGTCCTGGTAGCATGTCCCTTCACCAATTACCCCCCATCCAACACCCGCCGCACCGCCCGCCCGATCACCAAATCCTCGTCCGTCGGGATCACGAACACTTTCGCCCCCAACCACCCCACCACCTGAACCACGCCATCGCGCACCGCCGCCGCGTGTTCGCCGATCCCGCCGGTGAACACCAAGCCGTCCACACCGCCGAGCGCCGTCACCAGCGAGCCGAATTCGCGCACGATGCGATAGACGAACAGATCCACCGCCTCGCGCGCAGGATCGCCGCCGTCCTCCAGCAGCGTGCGCATATCGGCGGAAATCCCCGACACCCCGAGCAACCCCGAACGGCGATAGATCAAATCCTCGATCGCCGCCGCATCCATCTTTTCGTGCTGCATCAGATACAGCATCACCCCTGGGTCCAACGAACCCGTCCGCGTGCCCATCATCAACCCATCGACGGCGGTAAACCCCATCGTCGTCGCCACCGACTTGCCGTCTCGCATCGCGCACAGGCTGGCGCCGTTGCCCAGATGCGCCACCACCACCCGGCCGTGTTTGATCTCCTCGGGCAGCACGCCGGCGATATATTCATAGGATATGCCGTGAAACCCATAACGCAGCACGCCTTGATCCGAAAGCGCGCGCGGCAGCGCGAACAACTGCGCCAGACGCGGTTGGGTGCGATGAAAACTGGTATCAAAACAGGCCACTTGCGGCAGATGGGGCGCCACCAGGGCAATCGCCTCGATCGCCGCGATATTATGCGGTTGGTGCAATGGTGCGAGCGGGATCAATGCCTTTAGGCGCGCCATCACCGCGGCATCGATCCTGACCGGCCCCAGAAAATCCGCCCCGCCATGCACCACACGATGGCCGACGCCCGAAAAGCTCGCCTCGCTGCCCACATGGTCTTGAAACCATTGATGAATCGCCACGATCGCGCCGTGATGGGTGGAATCCTTCACCGCGAAATTGGCCAATGAGTCGCCCGCTTTGGTGCCAACCTCGAACCGCGCGTGATCGCTGCCGATATTCTCGACCTGCCCATGCACCCCTTCGGCCAGCGATCTGTCGGCCAAGGTTTGATAGACCGAAAACTTCAAACTCGACGACCCGGCGTTGATCGCCAAAACTGCTTCCCGCATCGGGATTACCCCTTCCCGCCGGTCTTCAACCAATGCGCATACAACGCCGCCACCGCACAACTCGCCAACCGCGCCCGCCCATTATCCGCCCGCGAAGTCAAAATAATCGGCACCTTCGCCCCCAAAACAATCCCGGCGGCGTCGGCGTTGGCAAGAAAACTCAGCTCCTTGGCCAGCATATTGCCGGCTTCCAGATCCGGCACCAGCAACACATCGGCATCGCCCGCTACCGGCGAAACGATATGTTTGGTCTTCGCCGCATCGGCCGAGATCGCATTGTCGAGCGCAAGCGGCCCATCGAGAATGCCGCCCACGATCTGCCCGCGATCAGCCATCTTGCACAACGCCGCCGCATCGATGGTGGCGATCATATGTGGATTGACCGTCTCAACCGCCGCCAAAATCGCCACTTTCGGCACCAATATCCCAAGCGACTGCGCCAACCCGATCACGTTGCGCACGATATCGGCCTTGTCTTCCAGCGTCGGTGCGATATTCACCGCCGCATCGGTGATGAACAGCGGTTTGTGATAGGTCGGCACATCCATGATGAACACATGCGAAATCCGCCGTTCGGTGCGGATGCCGGTGTCTTTACACACCACCGCCGCCATCAACTCGTCGGTGTGCAGACTGCCCTTCATCAAGGCCGCCACTTTCCCAGCCCGCGCCAACGCCACCGCCGCTTCGGCGCTGGCGTGCGAATGCGGCGTATCGACCAATTTGAACCGGGCAATATTCAACCCCATCTGCGCGGCCAAACTTTGGATTCTCGCCGCCGGCCCCACCAGAATCGGCGAAATCAGATGCGCGTCGGCGGCCTCCGATGCGGCCTGCAACGAAAACTCGTCGCACGGATGCACCACCGCCACCCGCAGCGGCGCCAACCCATGGCAACGAAACATCAGTTGCTGATATTTATCGTGCGTGTTCGTATCGGCCATCGCTGCACCATTCCTTGGCTGCCCAAAAGCTGAATAACACGTTAGAGCAATATGCCAGGAAGTGGTAGAATGTGACGGCGCATTATCCCCCAACCGCCGGATGGAGATTGAAAATGGACATTCGCCCCTCGGAAGCCATCCCGACCAATCGTACGCCCGCCGAATATTTCACCGGCACCGTCTGGCTGGAGATGCTGATCGAAGCACCGTCTCCGGCACGTCTGCGCGCCGCGCGCGTCACCTTCGAACCTGGCGCCCGCACCGCCTGGCACACGCATCCGCTCGGCCAAACCTTGTATGTGCTTTCCGGCGTGGGATTGGTGCAAAGCTGGGGCGAAGCCGCCCGCATCATCCGGCCCGGCGATGTGGTTTGGATTCCCCCGGGAGAAAAACATTGGCACGGTGCGCGACCCGGCAACGCCATGACCCACCTGGCACTGCAAGAAGCCCTGGATGGCTCTACCGCGACATGGTTGGAGCAGGTATCCGCCGAACAATATGCCGCGGCATCAAGCGGCTAGAGCACGTT
>JAJZHU010000325.1 GCA_021798375.1 Pseudomonadota bacterium
AGAGCATGATCGCCGCAGGTTGAATAACACGTAGGCGTGAATCATGCGTAAAAACAAAAAGCTAGAGCACGTTCGTCGCACGTATATGGTTCAACGTGATCCGAACGTGCTCTAGAACGGCTTTTACTTTTGCTTTTGGGGACAAAAAAACGAACTTCGTCCCCCTTGCGCAATCCGCTGCACGCCCGTGCAAGGCGCCCCGGTGCAATCCGGGCAGGGCTCGCCCTCTTTGCCGTAAACCCGCCATTGGTGCTGGAAATATCCCAACTCGCCCGATGCCTGCACGTAATCGCGCAACGAAGATCCGCCGGCGGCAATGGCCTCGTTCAAGGTTTCCTTGATCGCCGCCGCCAAAACCCCGGCCTCGCGCTTGCGAACGGCGTTGCAGGGCCGCAGCGGATGGATGCCGGCGCGGAACAATGCCTCGCACACATAAATATTGCCCAGCCCCGCGATCAGCGTCTGATCAAGCAGGGCGAGCTTGATCGCGGTGCGTTTGCCCGCGAAAGCCGCCAGCAAAAACGCCCCGGTCAGCACATCCGACAGCGGCTCCGGCCCCAGATGCGCCAGCAGTCTGTGTTGGTCCTCGGCCTCGGTCGCCACCAGATCGATCGAGCCGAAGCGTCGCGGGTCCACGAAAGCCACATGCAGGCCGCCCTCGCATTCCAACAACACATGCTCGTGCTTTTGATCGCGCGGCCCATTGATCACGATTCGCCCCGACATGCCGAGATGCCACAGCACGCTTTGTCCGCGATCGAGTCGCATCAGGATATATTTGGCGCGGCGGCGAAAGCCGACGATCCGCGCTCCGGTCAGAACCTGGCCCAAATCGGGTGGAAATGGCGTGCGTAAATCGGGGCGGCGGATGAAAGCACGGGTGATCTGCCGGCCCAAAAGGGCCGATTCCATTCCTCGCATCACTGTTTCGACTTCAGGGAGTTCCGGCATGATAAAAACTAGGCTAGACTCTTGTCCCATGAGCGACAATCCCTCCCCCGAGCTACCCTCCGATTCCGCGCCACAATCCGACGTAGTCGATTTTGGCTTTAAAACCGTGGCGCGCGACGACAAAAAGCCGCTGGTGCGCGCGGTTTTCGACAGTGTGGCCAGCCGTTACGACATCATGAATGATCTGATGTCGGTCGGTGTGCATCGTCTGTGGAAACAGGCATTCACCACCAAATTGCAGCCTTCGCCGCGGCATAAGCTGCTCGATCTGGCGGGCGGCACCGGCGACATCAGCTTCGGCTGGCTTAAAAAGGGCGGCGGCCCGGCGATTATTTCCGACATCAACGCCAGCATGTTGGGCGTGGGGCGCGAGCGGGCCATCGAGCGCGGTTTGGTCGGGCAACTGGAATTTGTCGTGGCCGACGCCGAAAATCTGCCGCTGCCGGATCGTTGCGTCGATCGCGTGTCGATTTCGTTCGGTTTGCGCAATTGCACCGATAAGCAGGCGGTGCTGAACGAGGCTTTTCGCGTGCTGCGTCCGGGTGGACGCTTCCTTTGCCTGGAATTTTCCAGGATGCAAATCGAAACGCTGCGGCCACTCTATGATATGTGGTCGTTCAAGGTGCTGCCGAAATTGGGGCAGCGCGTGGCGGGGGATGCCGATTCCTATCAATATCTGGCCGAAAGCATCCGCATGTTCCCGGATCAGGAAACATTGGCGGGGATGTTTGCCCTGTCCGGGTTTGAACGGGTCGAAGTAACCAATCTATCCGGCGGCATCGCCGCTATTCATGGCGGGTGGCGGCTGTGAGCAAGATACTGCTGATCGTTGCGGGGGGAATCGCGGCTTACAAGTCGCTGGAACTCGTGCGCCTGGCACGCAAGGACGGCCTCGACGTAACGGCTGTGCTGACCAAATCCGGGGCCGAATTCATCACCCCGCTGTCGTTGCAGGCACTCACGGAAAACCCGGTCCATCAGGATATGTTCTCGCTCACCGATGAACAATCGATGGGGCATATCGCCTTGTCGCGCGCCGCCGATCTGGTGGTGGTGGCGCCCGCAACGGCCAATCTTCTGGCGCGCATGGCGTGCGGTCTGGCCGGCGATCTGGCCAGTACCTTGTTGTTGGCCACCGACAAGCGGGTGCTGGTGGCGCCCTCGATGAACATGCGCATGTGGCTGCACCCGGCGACGCAAGAAAACGTCGCCAAATTGCGCGCGCGCGGCGTGCTGTTTGTGGGGCCGGACGACGGCGATATGGCTTGCCACGAATTTGGCCCGGGGCGTTTGGCCGAACCGGAAGTGATTTTACTGGCCATTCAAACCGCGCTTTCATCCGCCGCGCCGGGCAAAACTCTGGCGGGCAAACATGCCATCGTCACCAGCGGCCCCACCCAGGAGCCGATTGACCATGTGCGCTTCATCGCCAATCGCAGCAGCGGCAAGCAGGGCCATGCCATCGCGGAGGCTTTGGCGGCGGCAGGCGCGCGGGTGACGTTGGTCACCGGTCCGGTGTCGCTGCCGGATCCCGTGGGTTGCGATGTGGTGGAGGTGGAAACCGCGCGCGAGATGCAGGCGGCGGTGATGGCGGCTCTGCCGGCCGATATCGCTGTTTGCGCGGCGGCGGTGGGCGATTGGCGGGTTGAAACCGTGCATGAGGGTAAGATCAAGAAATCCCCGGGCGCTGCGCCGCCGTTGCTGCATTTGGTGGAAAATCCCGATATTCTGGCGGGATTGGCGCGGGCGGGGGGCGTGCGTCCGCGTTTGTTGATCGGCTTCGCCGCCGAAACCCAGAATCTGCGGGATACCGCCGTGCAAAAGCGCGTGCGCAAAGGCTGTGACTGGCTGGTGGCCAACCATGTCGGCGTGGGCAGTGATGTGATGGGCGGCGAGAACAACCAGGTGCATCTGATCACCGCACACGGCGTGGAGGATTGGCCGCTTTTGGCGAAAACCGCCGTGGCGGAAAAATTGGTATCCCGTATTGCCGCGCATTTTGCCGGGGAGTTGTCATGATCCAGAAGATCATCGTTCGTCGCTTGCCGCACGCCGAAGGGCTCGATCTGCCCCGTTATGCCACGCATGGTGCGGCGGGGATGGATCTGCTGGCGGCGGTGAGCGCGCCGCTGGTGATC